>NZ_JAVRHQ010000136.1:0-200 GCF_031846485.1 Autumnicola tepida | reverse complement strand
CCAAAAGATCAATAAGATCCTCAAAGGAAATGCTAAGGCCACTCCTAAGGCAAAGGCCAAAGCCCGATATATCAAAAAGAATTTTACTACCAATCTAGAGAAGTACGAGCAGCAGGAAGAGCTCCTGGGTGGCCGTAACAGCTACAGCAAAACCGATCCTGATGCCACCTTTATGCGTATGAAGGATGACCATATGCAAA
>NZ_JAVRHQ010000135.1:0-203 GCF_031846485.1 Autumnicola tepida | reverse complement strand
CAAGGTTATTGATTCAAGTGAAGTATCATTATTTGGGTCAAAATCAACATATGAATATTAGAAAACCGGCCAGTGCATAACATCGGTTATAGCAAATAGCGGGTGTTGCCGAAAAAATGTAATTTAGAAAACCAAGAATTAAAAGGTTAAGCCGACAAATCCGCGTCCCTATTCCCGCTACTTGTCCATAACCGTAACCGTTA
>NZ_JAVRHQ010000134.1:0-205 GCF_031846485.1 Autumnicola tepida | reverse complement strand
AGAGTGCGCTGAAATTTTTAAAATTCTCATTACTATTTTTCTCTGATTTTTATAAAGATTCTGCGTTACAAAACTGAAATTAACTCAACGGGAAGTGCATTTTTTCAGTTCGTGTTTTTAAGGGTTTTCAAATGAATAATATTTCCCTGACGCTGAAAAATGTTCACGGTTAATAATGGCAAATTTTAATAAAGCGCTTTTTTCG
>NZ_JAVRHQ010000133.1:0-237 GCF_031846485.1 Autumnicola tepida | reverse complement strand
GGAAGTGTTCCTACCAGCCAAATACCTACCAAGCTAAAACATCCTCCCCCTGAAACCCACCCTGCACATTATAACACTACTGTTTTGCCGGAACTGGCAATTTTATTCTACGATTTTATAGGATGCTGAAAACCCAGCGTGAGGGGATAGCAGCAGTTATCCTGCCCTGCCGGCAGGCGGGCAGATAACGCGGATAGCCCGGCCCGAAGGGCACGCCATAATAAAACTAAGTATTTT
>NZ_JAVRHQ010000132.1:0-241 GCF_031846485.1 Autumnicola tepida | reverse complement strand
AGCACTTTTAGAGAACAAGAGAATCATCGGTCCGAAGAAAGATGTAAAAGAAGTTTTAAATGCAATTGAGATTTATGAGCATTTAGAAAATTATAATCCATTTGAGGAAAAATCATTCTTGAAATGCCATAAAGATTTAATGCAAAACCTGATAGATGATGCAGGAAAATACCGAAAACAAGGTGTTGGAATAATGAAAGGTTCTGAAGTGGAACATTATGCTCCGCCATATCAAAACGTG
>NZ_JAVRHQ010000131.1:0-245 GCF_031846485.1 Autumnicola tepida | reverse complement strand
TCATTATCAATTCCATCGTCATCGGTATCATTGTCTTCTGAAGGACAATTTTCATTATCCGGATTCGGATCACAAGGATCAAGTGGATTAGAGCCATTGTCGACTTCATCCCCGTCATTAATACCATCATCGTCTGTATCGGGATCGTTAGGATCGGTGCCTAGTCCAGCTTCTTCATCATTGGTGAGCCCGTCATCATCCTGGTCACAAGGTCCGGCGGTTGCATCTGGATCACAGGGATTTAA
>NZ_JAVRHQ010000130.1:0-248 GCF_031846485.1 Autumnicola tepida | reverse complement strand
AGTGATCGCCTGCGCACCAGCAATGTAAATCTTACCCGTTATGATGAAAATATTGATGAACATGAAGATTTTAAAGGAAGAATTTATATCAATTCATCGGGAGCTACAGGCAGATTTCTCAGTTTGGAATTGTCTGAAGGTGATGAAGTAACAATCTGGGCGCTTTCCCAGGAAGGTGACAGTAATATCCATTTTGAAAATGCTTCAGATCCAGAACTTCAGAATGATGTAGTTGCTGTTGGAGAAGA
>NZ_JAVRHQ010000013.1:0-120760 GCF_031846485.1 Autumnicola tepida | reverse complement strand
TATTTTTTCCGGACATTTCTTCGGAAGAATACTAAACCTGAAATTTTATAGTTTAAAAAAAGAACTCCAATTTTATGAAGTATTCTGTTTTCATTTTTCTTTCAGTTTTCATACTTCAAAAGGCGTTTTCCCAAAAAGCCCCCAATGCTTATGATAATGAAGGCAAACGGCACGGGCTGTGGAAAGTCTTTTTTGAAGGCACAAATCAACCAAAATTTGAAGGAAATTTTGAACACGGTCAGGAAGTGGGAAAATTCAGTTTTTATAAAAAAGGTTTTCCTGAACATCCTTCCGCTGTTATGAATTTCGAAAAAGATAAAGATTCCATCCAGGTCACCTACTTTACCCAAAAGGGAGAACCCATAAGTACCGGTAAAATGGTCGATAAAAAAAGAGAAGGAAAATGGGTGTATTATCACCAGTCTTCCCTGGATACTATGATGACTGAAGAATATAAACATGACAAACTTAATGGCCTTCAGAAAACATTTTTCAGAAATGGACAAGTAACCGAAGAGACCATGTACAACAACGACCTGAAAGATGGAAAAAGTTTTGTTTATTCTGAAGGCGGAACGCTACTGCAAAAATTAAATTTCAGAGAAGGCGAATTACAGGGCCCTGCAGAATATTATAATGCCAAAGGAGAGAAAATCATCGAAGGCCAATACAACAAAGATCGTAAGACCGGAACCTGGTATTATTTTGAAAATGGGGAAGTTAAGAAAGAAAAAGAATACTAATTTTGATATAATTCCAATATATTTGCAATAATTAAAATTAATTGTTATGAAGAAATTTTTTGTTTTATTCGTTTCCATGATCGTCTTTACGGCATGTAGTGATGATGATGATTCTGGTGTTGAAGGCGAAAATGATATTGTTGGCAGGTGGTACTTGGCTGAAGTAAACAACAGCGGCTCCTTAGATTATGAAGTGAACGACTGTACCAGCCAATCATATATAGATTTCATGGCCAATAATACCGCCGATTCCATGTTTTATTCTGAAGTAGAAGGCGAATGCGTGGCATCTGAAGATAGTGGAACCTGGGAGAAGGCATCAGGAGATTCCCGATATACTTTTTTATTGCCTTTTGCTGAAGAGCTGGGGCCATTAACAGGTGAAGTACGATTTAATGAAGAAATGGATAGGTTCACCTTTTACCCAGATTTCTTTACTTCGTTGGGAACCAATATCGTCTTTGAAAAGCCAAGACCGCTTTAAATTCAAACATACTGGTGGCTTTCGCCACCTTTTTTTATTTCGTAATTTTACGCTGAATTTTCCGACTTTACAGGAGCATGATAAAAGAAGCGGGAAGAACTTCTCCTGCGAGGTTTCAAAAACCTCGTAGGTATTATAAAATTGGAAGTCATAAAATTCTAATGGGACGCTTCATAAGGAAATAAAAGAAAAAATTATGAAAAAAGTAGTTGTTGGGTTATCCGGAGGTGTGGATTCAAGCGTTTCGGCTTATCTCCTGCAGCAGCAGGGATACGAGGTTATTGGCCTGTTTATGAAAAACTGGCATGATGATTCTGTGACTATTTCAGACGAATGCCCCTGGCTGGACGACAGTAACGATGCTATGATGGTTGCCGAAAAACTTGGCATTCCTTTTCAAACAGTAGATCTTAGCGAGCAATACAAGGAGCGGATTGTTGATTATATGTTCAACGAGTACGAACGTGGCAGGACCCCAAATCCCGATGTGCTGTGCAACCGTGAAATAAAATTTGACGTTTTTATGAAGATTGCCCTTTCCCTGGGCGCAGATTACGTGGCTACAGGACATTATTGCCGCAAAGGAGAACTTCAGCAAAATGGAGAAACTATTTATCAACTGCTTGCAGGAAAAGACAATAATAAAGACCAGTCTTACTTTCTTTGCCAGTTAACCCAGGAGCAACTGGCAAAAAGCCTTTTTCCAATCGGGGAATTGCAAAAATCTGAAGTCCGCAAAATTGCCAAAGAGCAAAATCTGGTTACGGCAGATAAAAAAGACTCCCAGGGCTTATGTTTCATCGGAAAAGTAAGGCTGCCGGATTTTCTTCAGCAGAAATTACAGCCTAAAGAAGGGGCTATTGTAGAAATTGAAGCTGAAAAAGATTGTTATTCCGCAGAAAAAAAAGAATTTAATTCTAAAATTGAAGAATTAAAGCACCTTTCCGAAAAATACAAATATGCCGCTACAGATGGCAAAGTGGTGGGAAAACACCAGGGTGCTCATTATTTTACAAAAGGCCAGCGTAAAGGTTTGGCTGTTGGCGGCACCCCGGAACCATTATTTGTAATTGATACCGATGTGGAAGAAAACATTATCTATACCGGCCAGGGGAAAAACCATCCCGGGATTTACAGGAAAGCGCTTTTTGTGAACAATGATGAAGTACATTGGGTAAGAAAAGACCTTGCCCTTAAAGCCGATGAAGAACTGGAGGTGAAAGCCCGAATTCGTTACCGCCAGCCATTGCAGGATGCAAAGCTATATCAAACGGAAAACGGGATGTATATCGTCTTTGAAGAACCCCAGGCTTCCATTACCGAAGGGCAGTTCGTGGCATGGTATCACGGGGATGAGTTATTGGGTTCCGGAGTTATTTCTTAACTTCAGAAAAAAGAATTCTTCATGTCCCAAAACAGAATTACCAAACTTTTTAAGATAAAATATCCTTTAATCCAGGCGGGAATGGTCTGGGCCAGTGGCTGGAAACTTGCCAGCGCGGTAAGTAACGCCGGCGGACTGGGAATTATTGGTTCAGGATCTATGTATCCCGATATTTTACGGCAGCACGTAAGAAAATGCAAAGAAGCTACAAATAATCCATTTGCTGTAAATGTTCCTATGCTTTATCCTAATGTGGAAGAGATTATAGAGATAATCATAGAAGAAAAAGTGCCCATTGTTTTTACTTCTGCCGGGAACCCCAAAACCTGGACAAAGCATTTACAGGAACAAGGAATAACAGTGGTTCATGTGGTGAGCAGCCTGAAGTTTGCTTTAAAATCCCAGGAAGCAGGCGTTGATGCTGTGGTTGCTGAAGGTTTTGAAGCGGGTGGCCATAACGGCCGGGATGAAACCACTACGTTTACACTAATCCCATTGGTAAAGGAAAAACTGGAAATTCCGCTTATTGCTGCCGGGGGAATTGCCACCGGACGCGGAATGTTGGCAGCGATGGTTTTGGGAGCAGATGCTGTACAAATTGGCAGCCGGTTTGTGGCTTCCAACGAGGCTTCTTCACATCAAAAATTTAAAGAGCTAGTTGTGAATTCGCAGGAAGGAGATACCGTGCTTACTTTAAAAGAACTTGCGCCTGTACGGCTGCTAAAAAATAAGTTCTACCAGGATATTCAGCAATTGTACCGTAAAAATCCGCAAAAAGAAGAGCTTATTAAGTTACTTGGCAGGGCCAGGGCGAAAAGAGGAATGTTTGAAGGTGACCTGGAAGAAGGCGAACTTGAAATTGGGCAAATTTCAGGATTGATACATGAAATAAAACCCGCTGCTGAAATTGTAAAGGAAATAATTGAAGATTTTGAAAAAGCCAAAGCGGAAGTAGCGAGTTTTTAATCGGCGTAAGCCTGGTACTCCTCAAGCTCCTGCTTTACAAATTCCCGCCATTTCATTTCTGCTTCCCTTATTTTACTATGATTGGTTTCTGCGTCAAATTCCCTTTGCATAGTTACCTGCTGTTGCTCGTATTTCTTGTAAAGCGCAACTAAATCTTTCTTTAGGTTTTTACCAATTGTATAGTTGGACAGTGCTTTTCGGAACATCCTCGCATGAAGTTCAGCAATATCAAAATGCAGCTGTTCATGTGCCAACAGATATTCTTTATTGTCTATTTCCTTCTTCCAGGAAAGTTGTGGATAGAAATAACTTTCTATAACATAATTTAATTCGGTAGAACCATCTCTCTCGGAATAATTATAAGAAAAGCTTATTCCCGCGTTGGTATTTGCCTTAAAAGGGCTTAGGGCATTAGGTTTGCCTTTAAAATCTGTCCACACCAGAGGCTGGTTTTCTTCCCACTTTATTTTTTCCTTTTCTTTCTGGGAAAAACAGGAAATACTGGAAATAAGGCAAATGAATAAAAAAATCCTGATCATTATCTGTAAAGAAAACTAATGTCTTTTTCAATATCTGGATGAAGGCTGTGCAGGACAGGACAATTTCTGGCAGTATTCTCAAGGATCTTCTTTTCTTTTTCCTCAAAATCACCTTTAAATTCAATTACTACTTCAATTATAGAAATCCGGCGTGGCTCGGCCGCCATGGTTTTAGTTACTGAAGCTGTGGCACCGGCAATATCAATTTCCATAGCTTCAGCCTTAATTCCCATTACGGTAAGCATACAGGTTGCAAGCGCTGTGGCAACAGTATCTGTAGGAGAAAAAGCTTCTCCTTTGCCATGATTATCAACAGGTGCATCGGTAATCATTTTGGCCCCGCTTTGAAGATGTTCTGCCTCGGTTCTAAGGCCGCCCTGGTATATTACTTTAGAAGTCATTTTCCACACTTAGAGTTAAATCGGGATTTATACGCATAATGTAAACTGCATCATTATGAAAACCTCCTCCCGATCTTGGAAGGTAATGGAATTTATTTTCATAATATTCGGTGTAGCCTTTAAAGCGTTCAAAAGAATCATAAAGGTCTTCTGAAGTAGCTAACCTAAGCAACACATCCAGGGTAAGATCATAACCCCTTACCGCATATTGGTTAGGGTTTACGCCATACTTTTCGGTATATTCCTCAATAAATTCTTTTGAAGAATTCCCATCAAATTCCTTATCTACAGAAGGATAACGGAATTTAAGCCGGGCGAGATGTTCATTTGCCACATTATCATTGTCATAACCATTTCCTTTGTTGGTGGTAAGTAAACTGATATTCTTATTCCTGGCCAGGCGGTTTAAACCTGAAGTTACGCTGTTCAAAATCCCTACATTATCAGATTCCAGGATTACCCAGTTTTCGCGGTTGGGAGCTAAAGCGGCATCCATGGCACTTTCAGAAACATATCCTTCAGATGGATTTACAAACTTGGCATCGGGAAAAATACGGCCCAACCTGCTTTTTATCTCATAATTTTTCCCGTCTGCGATCACCACCACATTTTTATTATGAGCATTCTTTTGCAAATAATTCAGCATGGCATCCACCAGCATTTCATCTGTGGGACGAGATTGAAACAGGTTCATATAAGGCTTCATAGCCTTATTGGAAAGCGGACTGATTACCGGGACATTTTCTGCGGAAAGCTTTGCTGCAGCGGCTTCTGTAGAAGTCTGAAAAAACGGACCGATAACCGCATCCACATTGCTGAAGTTATGCGTATTGATAATGTTGTTCACTTCCCGGGCACCATTGTTTGTATCGTATTTTGTATCGTACACCCTCAAATTTGTAGAAATCCCCAACTCCTTCGCCTCTTCCACCGCCATTAAAACTCCGCTGTAAAAATCAAGGGAAATGCGCAGCACCCTGTCATTTAAAATCGCGTTTTTATAGGTATTCGTAGAATCTGTTTCTATTCTGTTTAAATTATACGGCAACATGAGCACCAGTTCCTTTGTTTCAAAATTGGAAATGTTACTTTTAAGGTCTACACTTTTTTCTGAAGCCTCTGCAAAATCATCTATATTTAAATCGCTGGTATTGGTATCTGGGTCTGCAGGAATTTTCAAGACCATACCCGATTTTACACCATCTTCAAGGGCAGGATTTAAGGCGATGAGGGAATCTTTATCTATACCAAATTTTTGTGTAAGCCTGAAAAAATTTTCCTTTGGCTTTACCTCGTAAAATTCAAAAGTCTTATCGGTAATAATTACCGAATCATCAAGAACATTTGTTCCCACTTTAAGCATGATACCAGGCTGAAGCACGCCCACTTTCGGGTTCATTTCTTCCAGTTCCTGTACCGTAAGGCCATATTTACGGGCTATTCCATATTTGGTCTCCTTGGGAAGCACCACATGTTCCCTGGTGTTGCGGGTATCTTGCGGATTTATTCCGCTTGTACCTGATGATGACGCGTTAGTACTTTTGGTGGTGCTGCTGACCACTGCTGAATTTTTTCCAGCAGCTGGCGTGGCTTTTACCGGAATACGAATTTCTTCCCCGGTTTGAAGCTCTTCAGAATATAGGTGCTTGTTGTAGCGCTTTATCTCATCAATTTCCACATTGTACTGCTGGGAAAGGCCAAAAAGAGTTTCTTTCCTCGCCACTTTATGCGTCACAAAAGTTACAGGTTCTTCTTCTGATGCGGTCTCGCCCGAAGATGTAAGAGGAATAACGAGTTTTGCCGAAGCATCTATCCCGCTTTTAGCATCGGGGTTATATTTATAAATATCTTCTTTGGTAATGTTATAGGTACGGGCAATACTGCTAACCGTTTCACCCGGTGCCACGGTATGATATTTAAATTGCTGGGCCACAGCTTCAGAAGTAAAAATCTGAAACATTAAACACAACGCCAAAAGGTATTTCATCTTCAATATTTTTTAGAGTTCAAACAACAGCATCTATTCCCATTCTATGGTGGCAGGCGGTTTTGAACTTATATCATAAACTACTCTGTTAACGCCTTTCACCCGGTTAATTATTGTGTTGGAAGTTTTTTGCAGAAATTCATAAGGCAAATTAACCCAATCTGCCGTCATACCATCGGTAGATTCTACTGCCCTTAAAGCCACTACCTGCTCGTAGGTGCGCTCATCTCCCATTACTCCCACAGACTGCACGGGAAGGAGGATTGCTCCTGCCTGCCAAACCTTATCGTACAACATCCAGTCCCTGAGTCCCTGAACAAAGATATGGTCTACTTC
Organism: Autumnicola tepida; assembly: GCF_031846485.1. Lineage (NCBI taxonomy): Bacteria > Pseudomonadati > Bacteroidota > Flavobacteriia > Flavobacteriales > Flavobacteriaceae > Autumnicola > Autumnicola tepida. Next base: position 113,920 of record NZ_JAVRHQ010000013.1, on the reverse strand, counting down.
CTGCAAAATTCTCACCTTTTCTGCAGTAATATCTCCCAGGATTCTAATCGCAAGCCCCGGTCCGGGAAAGGGATGCCTGCCAAGCAACTCCGGGTCTATACCCAATTCTTTTCCCACACGCCTCACCTCATCTTTAAAAAGCATCCTTAGCGGCTCCACCACCTTAAGCTTCATGAAATCCGGCAATCCCCCAACATTGTGATGGGATTTAATAGTTACCGAAGGGCCATTTACCGAAACAGATTCAATCACATCAGGATAAATAGTACCCTGGGCGAGATAAGTAACCTCAGTAATTTCATGCGCTTCATCATCAAAAACCTCAATGAAGGTATTTCCTATCGCTTTCCGCTTTAATTCCGGATCGCTTATTCCTGCAAGGGCATCCAGAAAGCGTACCGAAGCATCTACTCCCTTTACATTTAGCCCCATGTCTTTGTACTGATGAAGAACACTTTCGAATTCACCCTTACGCAGCAAGCCATTATTTACAAATATGCAATAAAGATTTTTCCCAATCGCCTGATTTAACAAAACGGCAGCAACTGTAGAATCCACTCCTCCGCTCAAGCCTAACACCACTTTGGCATCGCCTATTTTTTCCTGTAGTTCTGAAACTGTTAAATCTACAAAAGCTCCGGGCGTCCAGCTTTGCTCCACCCCGCTTATCCTAACGAGAAAATTCTCCAGAAGTTGCTTCCCGTCTGTAGAATGATAAACTTCAGGGTGAAACTGGATGGCAAAAGTTTGCTCTCCTTCAATTCTATAGGCTGCATTTAAAATATCTGTGGTACTTGCCAGGCGTACGGCATTTTCAGGCAAATCTCTAATCGTATCGCTATGGCTCATCCAAACCTGGGAATTCTCCAGGATATTTTCAAAAAGCGGCTCTTTATCTTTTATTACTGAAAGGTTGGCCCGGCCATATTCCCGGGTTTCAGAAGGCTCTACTTTTCCGCCGTGAAAATGGGCAAAATACTGTGCCCCGTAACACACTGCAAGAATTGGCAGTTTTCCCCTGATTTTGGAAAGATCGGGATGTGGTGCATCTTCTGCCCTTACTGAAAAAGGGCTACCAGAAAGAATAACCGCTTTAAAGCCGGAAAGATCATCAGGAACCTTATGGAAAGGATGAATTTCACAATAAATATTTAATTCTCTAACACGTCTCGCGATGAGTTGGGTATACTGCGAGCCGAAATCCAGGATAAGTACGTTATTTTGCATGCGCAAAAGTAAGAAATTGAGGTAAAAATAAAACAGCAATCCTATTATTTTATACCTTTAAAGCAGTCTGTTATCCCCATTATAATGAAATACATTAGCGCGATTATTTTCTCCATAGCCATTGTAGTGGCTGCGGTATTTTTAGGGAATTCCTATGTAAGCCGGGCAAATCCCGATGGCACCATTTCGGTAACCGGGTCTGGAAGTGAAAATTTCACTTCAGACCTTATTGTCTGGGAAGGGCAATTCAGCCGTATGAGCCCCAATCTCGAACAGGCTTATAAAGAGCTAAACAATGACAAAGAAACAGTAAGACAATATTTAATCAACAAAGGAATTAAGCCGGAAAATATTGTTTTTAATTCGGTCCAAACCAATGAGCAAAGGGAGAACCAGTATCAAAATGGCAATTATGTTGGCAGCATTTTTAAAGGCTATGAACTTATTCAAACCGTTAAAATTGAATCGACTGATGTGGAACTTATCGAAAATGTTTCCCGGGAAATTACCGAACTGCTAAACAAAGGGGTACAGTTTAACTCCACTCCGCCGCGGTATTACTACACCAAAATAGCCGATTTAAAGATTGAAATGATTTCCAAAGCTACTGAAGATGCGCGGCTGCGTGCCGAGAAAATAGCCGAAAACAGCGGTGGCAATCTTGGGGAACTGAAACGTGCCGACATGGGTGTTTTCCAGATCACCGGCCAAAACAGCGGGGAAGATTACAGCTGGAGCGGGGCTTATAACACTGCCGATAAGCGAAAAACCGCTTCTATTACCATGCGTCTGGAATATGAAATAGATTAACCACCCCACAAAAACAGCTCCGTCCCATTTCAGGGAAGGTGGATTTATCTTCAGCAGAAGATAAAGACGAAAGAGTAAAAAATACTCCTTCAAATTTCAAAGCCACTTACCTGTAAAAGTGCATTTCAGTTTGGCCACCCCGCCCTGCGCCATTTTGCCCAACTTTGTCATTCAGGCGTCCCCTCCCTGAAAAAAGGAGGGGAACACAAAAATATTATTCTTGCATTCGTGGTAATAAGTTGTAAAATTACAAACAATCAAAAAGCTCCTTCCCTTTTAAGGGAAGGTGGAGTTATCTTCGGGAGAAGATAAAGACGGAAGGGTACTTTAAAACCTTACACTTTTTTTACTCCATCGTATCAAGGATCAGGTCTATATCCTCTTCAGTAGTATCAGGATTAATAAAGCAAAAACGAGAGACGGTTTCCTTTTTCCATTTTGTGGGAGTCACCAGGGCAAAGCCGCCCCTGTGATTTTTATAGGTCCATTCCCGGTAATGTTCCGCAGCCCAGCCCTTTCTTCGAAATAAGACTACAGAAAGGCTTGGAGGCCTCACCAGTTCCAGGTTTCCCCTTTCTTCTATTTTTCTGGCAGCAATCTGAGCCAGCTCAATTCCCCTTTCAATGGCCTGCCGGTATTTGTTAGTTCCGTGCATAGCCAGTGAAAACCATAAGGGCATACCTCGTACCCTGCGCGTAAGCTGAATTTGATAATCTGCGGGATTAAAACCCTGTGCACCTTCATCCCTGAAAATCTCCAGATAAGAACCTTCCTGCGCATGGGCATTTTTAGCCAATTCCAGGTTTTTATAAATTACGGCGCCACAATCGTAAGGTGAAAAAAGCCATTTATGAGGGTCTATAGTTATACTGTCTGCCCTTTCTATTCCTTTAAAAAGGTGCCTAACAGAGGTGGCAGCCAATGCGCCTCCACCGTAAGCGCAGTCTACATGAAACCAGATATTTTCTTTTTCACATACCTCTGCTATGCTATGTAGCTCATCGATTATACCCGCATTTGTGGTGCCACCGGTAGCCACCACTGCAAAAAGCCTTTTCCGGTCTTTCTCTTCCAGTTCATCCATGGCATTTTGAAGTTCACGGCCGGTCAGGTATTCTTCCTCACAATCTATCATTACCACATCGGCATCTATAACCTTGGCCATTGCCTGGATAGAACTATGCGCACCATGGGAAGTGAGTAGTAGTGCCTTTACCCCCACATTTGCTGAATTTCTTGCCCGCCATTCTTCCCTTGCAGCCACCATTGCAGAAAGATTGGCTGCTGTACCGCCACTGGTAAAAACACCAAAAGCACCATCTGGCAATCCCGTAAGGGAAACCAGCCATCTCATAGCCTGATTCTCGCAAAAGATCCCGCCGGCACCTTCCATCCAGTAAGCCCCGTGAATACTTGAGGCCGAAGTAACCAAATCAAACATTATTGCCGCCCTTGTTGGAGCCGCCGGCACAAAAGCTAAATGCCGCGGATGATCTATTGGCACGGTGGCTTTTACCAGCACATCCCGGAAAAGCTTAAAAGCATTTTCACCACCAATACCTTCGGGAGTGATGGTTTGTCCCACAATTTTTAGTAAATCATCTTCTTTTTTAGGTGCCCCCATTTCGGGAGTCACATTGGAGATACGGTCTATGGTGTATTTCATGACATCCAGGGTCATTTCCACCAGGTCCATATCTATGGTGTGCATCTTATTTTTATTCTTGTCCAAAAGTCAAAATTTTAAAGTTTTCGTCTAGCGGATTTAAATTTTCAATTAAAGTATGGATGAACTTCTCCCCGAATTCAGCATAAAATTCTGAAAAATTTGCCTGGCGTTCCTGCAGGCTGCCATTTGGAAAGAGTTCATTTTGAAGTTTTGCAATCCTGGTTACCTCATCTTTCAGCTTGCGCTTCTGCGCCTTTAAAAGACGTTTTTCCAGATGCTCCAAACCTTTTATTTGCTTCACTTCCTGGGCTTTTACAGCACCAAGAAAAGATTTATCGGTCTTTTCAGCCAATTCATACATTTGCTGAAACTGCTGCTTCAAATGTTCTTTCTGCGGACTGAAATCAATATCTATATCTGATATTTTCCTCACTTTTCTATTGATAAGCTCATGCTGCTTCAGAAAAAGCTCTTTATTTGAAATATTGAGGTTCTCCCTTTTTTTTCTTTGCTTACCCGACTGGACCAAAGCAGAATTCCGCAGAAGTAAAATTGGAAAAGGCACCTTTTCAGCTTCAAAATAACTTTTCAGCTCAAACCAGTATGCAAGTTCCCCGCCTCCACCTATATAGCAAAGGTTTGGAAGAACAATTTCCTGGTATAACGGCCGCATCACTACATTTGGACTAAAGCGTTCGGGAAATTCTTCCAGTTCTGCAAAAAGTTCTTCCCTGCTCCACTGGATATCTTCCCTTTCATGAACATAGAAAATATTTTCCCGCTCTATAATTCTTTCCCTGAATTCTTCGGTTAGATAAAACAAGTTTATCTCCCGGGGGTTTACCTGTACGTTATATCCAAGGCCTGCCAAAGCTTCGGCTGTTTTTGAGGTTTTTTCATGGGAAATTTGCTTAAAAAGCTCATTTTCAGCATATGGAATAAACAACTTTTTTAGCTTTTTTTCCTGGGCATCCAGAATCACCAGTCCGTGCTCTTTAAATAACTCATTCGCTAAAAAACGGGTGGCATCGGTAAGATTATCATGTTGCAGGTAAGCTTTTTCAAATAAATTCTTCAGAAAATCTGCATCTTTTCCCACTCCTATTTCCGCGGAAAAAAGCTTGAAAACTTCCTGCAGGCCTTCCGTAGAAAGATAACCCACCGCAGTTTTCCCTGCTTTTTCCTGAGTACTGTTCCATTTAAATTTCTTGCCTTTTAAGTTGAAAAAATTGATTTCCTCAAAATCATGATCTTCCGTGGCCATCCAGTAAACTGGCACAAAATGATTTTCTGGATACTTTTCTTTGAGCAACCGTGTAAGATTTATGGTAGAAATAATTTTGTAAACGAAGTACAGCGGACCGCTAAAAAGATTGAGCTGGTGACCCGTGGTCACCGTAAAGGTATTTTCATCGCCGAGCGATTTAATATTCGCTGCCGTTGCCGCGGAAATTTCAAGATTTTGATACTGCTCTTCCAATACCTCAACCAGCGCCTGCCGATTCTCTATTGGAAATGAATTTTTCTTTTCCTTAATCTGATCTCCAAAATTATCAATTTCAGGATAGCGGTTGTAGAAATTCTTTAATTCTTCTTTCCGGTCCAGGTAATCAAGAATTAATCTGGAAAAATAATTAGTTTCGGAATAAGGAATACATTCTGAGGGCATGCGCTTTAAACAATTTTCGGGTAAAGATAAGGCCTTTTGAACAGTATTATAAAATCTCTTTGGATTTAAGATTTATTAACAGAAAGAAAAAAATTAAAAATTCATTTAAAAAAAACAGGCAGAATTCCGCTATCTGTAATTTTAATCCATTTCTCAAAATATAGGAGTCCATTTAACGCACGCTGCATTATATTTACGGCAGTCAATAATCATTTTTACTTTACATGAAGAAATTTTTACCTGTTTTCGCATTACTTTTTATTTTTCAAATTTTACAAGCACAACAATCTCCTGAAGAATTTTTAGGCTATGAACTGGGTACAAATTTTACCCGTCATGCCGATGTGGTAAACTATTTTGAACATGTTGCAACATCTTCGCCCCTGGTACAATATCAGCAATATGGAAAAACCAACGAAGGAAGGCCGCTCACTTATGCCGTTATTTCTTCGGAAGAAAACCTGGGAAATCTTGAAAATATCAGGAAAAACCACCTGCAAAGCGCCGGCCTGGCCGAAAATTCTTCTTCCGCAGAGCCAGATAAAGCCATTGTTTGGCTGAGTTACAACGTTCACGGGAACGAAGCTTCCAGTACAGAAGCTGCCATGGCCACTCTTTATAATTTAATAACAGAACACAGGGATTGGCTGCAAAATACGGTGGTAATTATAGACCCGTGCGTGAATCCCGATGGGCGCGACAGGTATGTAAACTGGTACAACCAGGTTAAAGCCGACCCATATAATCCGGCCCAATCTGCCACCGAACATCATGAGCCATGGCCCGGGGGCAGGCCAAACCATTATTTATTCGACTTAAACCGCGACTGGGCCTGGGCCACACAGGTGGAAACCCGTGAACGGCTGAAAGTTTACAACCAATGGATGCCGCACATACATGTGGATTTTCATGAGCAGGGCATTAACGAACCTTATTATTTTGCGCCTGCGGCAGAACCTTTTCACGAAATTATAACTCCTTTTCAGAAAGAATTTCAGACGAAAATCGGGAAAAACAATGCCCGGTATTTTGATGAAGAAGGCTGGCTGTTTTTTACAAAAGAACGTTTTGATTTACTGTATCCCAGCTACGGCGACACCTATCCTACTTACATGGGCGCAATAGGAATGACCTTTGAACAAGCCGGACATGGGCGTGCGGGATTGGGAATAATTACTGATGAAGGATATGTGCTTACCTTAAAAGACAGGCTTGCCCACCATTTTACTACCGGAATTTCCACAGTGGAAGTTGCTTCGCAAAACGTAAAGGAACTAAGCGACAACTTTGGCGAATATTTTGCAAATACTGGTAACAATACATTTAGATATAAAAGCTATGTCCTTAGCGGAAGTGAGGACCAACTTGCCGCTGTAAAAGAACTGCTGGACCGTCATGATATAAGATATGGCTACACCGGGCAGCAACGCATAAAAGGCTACAGTTATGATACCGGTAAAAATGGAAGCATGGATGCTTCAGAAAATGCGCTGGTGGTGAGCACCAGCCAGCCAAAAGGAAAAATGGCGAAGGTTCTGCTGGAACCGGCAACCAAATTAAATGACTCCCTTACTTATGATATCACCGCGTGGAGCCTGCCGTATGCTTATGGAATGGATGCCATTGCCAGTAACCGCAGCGTTTCCACAACTTCGAAAACAGTTTCAAATCCCGTCAGCAATACCGCTAATCCTTCAGGAGCGGGTTATATTTCAAAATGGGGCAGTATGCAGGATGCACGTTTTCTGGCAGATTTAATTAAGGCGGAAGTTAAAGTGCGTTTTTCCGAAGTGCCCTTCAGCAGTGAAGGAAAAGAATTTGAGCGTGGAAGTTTGATCATCACGAAAAGCGATAACCGCAGCCTCGAAAATTTTGACCGGAAAGTGGTGGAAATTGCCAACAAACATAGCCGCCAGCTCATTACCGCCAGCACAAGTTTTGCCGGCAGCGGACCAGATTTTGGTTCTCCCGAAGTAAAGCTCATAAATAAACAAAGAATTGCCGTTTTAAAAGGTGAAGGTACCTCCTCCCTTAATGTTGGCGAAGTATGGCATTTTTTTGAACAGGACTTAAATTATCCTGTTACCCGCATAGATACAGATTATTTTGAAAATGTGGATCTTTCTCCATTCGATGTGCTCGTTGTGCCTGAAGGTTACTATGGCCGCATTTTTGATGATCCTGTCCTGGATAAAATTACAGGCTGGGTAAGAAATGGCGGAAAACTGATCGCCATAGGAAGTGCAACGGGATATTTTAGCGACAGGGATGGATTTTCCCTTAAAAGCAAAAAAACCCGGCCTGTTGAGGATACGGCAACTACAGGAAACCTGGTTCCTTACAGCCAGCGCGAAAGAGAACGTATAAAAAAAACCATTACAGGTAGTATCATAAAAACCAAGGTAGATAATACACATCCTATGGCTTTTGGCTATAAAGACGTATATTTTAGTCTGAAGCTGGACAGCGACAGCTATCAATTGCTTAATGATGGCTACAATGTGGCTTATATCCAGGAGCTGGATGTGGTAGCTGGCTTTACCGGAAGTGAAGCCACAAAAAACCTGGAAAATTCGGTAATTTTTGGAGAAGAGAGATTAGGAAGCGGTAGTGTTATTTACCTTGTGGATAATCCGCTTTTCAGGAATTTCTGGGAAAACGGCAAACTGTTTTTTGTAAATTCTATCTTCTTTGTAAACAACAATAAGTTCAGACTTTAATTCTTATAATCCTTATTTAATCAATGACTATATCAAGATTTTTATACCTTTTTGTTTTCATCTCTGGCATTACGCTATCCGCTCAGGAAAACCCGGAAAAATTTAATGTGGATTTTGAATCATTCACCCTAAAGAACGGTTTGAATGTTATTCTTCATGTAGATAAATCTGACCCCGTGGTTGCCGTGGCCCTGACCGCCCATGTAGGTTCTGCCCGTGAAAAAGAAGGACGCACCGGGTTTGCGCATTTATTTGAACATTTGCTGTTCCTGGAATCTGAAAACCTGGGGAAAGGCGGGCTGGACAAAATGAGTGCAAGGATTGGTGGCTCTGGCGCCAATGGTTCTACCAGCAGAGACCGCACCAATTATTTCCAGACGGTGCCCAACGATGCCCTGGAAAAGATGATCTGGGCAGAAGCTGACAAACTGGGATACTTTATAAATACCGTAACCGAACCTGTGCTTGCCAAGGAAAAAGAGGTGGTAAAGAACGAAAAAAGGCAACGGGTAGATAATGCCCCATACGGGCATACCATGTATGTGATAGACAAAAACCTTTATCCCGAAGGCCATCCCTACAACTGGGAAGTGATAGGCTCCCTGGAAGACCTTCAAAATGCCACTTTACAGGATGTAAAAGATTTTTACAATAGATGGTATGTGCCAAATAATGTCACGCTAACTATCGCAGGAGATTTTGACAAAGCCCAGGCAAAGGAATGGGTTCATAAGTATTTTGACGAAATCCCTTCCGGAGAGGAGATAAAGCGCCAGGAGAAGCAACCTGTGAGCCTGGAGGAAACAAAGAAACTTTATTACGAAGACAATTTTGCCAATTTAGCAGAGCTTACCATGGCATGGCCTACGGTTTATTCTTATGCTGAAGATTCCTATGCGCTCGATTTGTTGACCACATATCTTTCAGAAGGAAAAAATGCGCCGCTTTATCAAAGCCTTGTTGAAGACAAACAACTTACCGGCAGGGTGAGTATGTACAATTACACCTCTGAACTTGCCGGGCAGCTAATGCTTCAGGTTACTGCCTATGATGGTAAAGATTTAGATTCAGTTAAAGCAGCCATTGAAGAAACCTTCGCGGAATTTGAAAAGGAAGGCATTCCGCAGAAGGATTTAAAAAGAATTAAAGCCGGCCAGGAAACCAACTTCTACAACAGTATTTCCAGTGTACTGGGAAAAGGTTTTCAGCTTGCACAATATAAGATTTTTGCCAATGACCCTAATTATATCAATAAAGAAGTAGACAAAATACTTGCCGTTACCGCGGAAGATGTGATGCGGGTATATGAAAAATACATAAAGGACAAGCCTTTTGTAGCGACCAGTTTTGTGCCAAAAGGCCAGGTGGAACTGGCTTTGGAAAATTCAGAAGAAGCCGAAGTTGTTGAAGAAAAAATTGTGGAAGGCGCTGAAGGAAACTTCGACCTTAATGCCGATGTGGCTTATGAGAAAACCCCTTCTTCGTTTGACCGGAGCGTAGAACCGCCATACGGGGAAAAACCGGAGCTAATTGAACCCGAAATCTGGAAAACCAACCTTCCTTCAGGCTTAAAAATCCTGGGAATAAGCAATACTGAGGTGCCTCTTGTAAAATTTTCACTGGAAATGCCGGGCGGACTTCTTCTGGAAAATGAAAATAAAGTCGGGGTTTCCAACCTGCTCGCAGAGATCATGACTAAAGGAACGGCGAATAAAACGCCCCGGGAACTTGAGGAAGCCATAGAACTTTTAGGCTCTGATATCCGGGTGAATGCCGGGGATGAAAAAATTACTTTAAGCGGGAGTACCCTGGCAAAAAACTACGACCAAACCATAGCCCTGGTAAAAGAAATCCTGCTGGAGCCAAGATGGGACGAAGAAGAATTTAAACTGGCAAAACAGCAGGTGTTAAGCAGGATCCAACAAATGAAAGCAGATCCCAACAGCATTGCCAGCAATGAATTTAGAAAAGTTATCTATGGGAAGGACAATATTCTTTCGCACAACAACCTGGGCACAAAAACTTCAGTAGAAAATATTAGGCTACAGGACCTTAAAGATTACTATAGCAATAATCTTTCCCCTTTAAGCGCTTCCTTTCTAGTGGTGGGAGCGCTGGATCAGGAGGAAGCTGTAGCGCCTATAAAAGGCCTGGCCGCCAACTGGCAGGTTAAAAACGTGGAAATTCCTGATCTGCCACAGCCGGAAATGCCGGAGCAATCCCAGGTATATTTTTACGATGTGCCTGGTGCAAAACAATCCATCTTCCGCTTTGGAACACCTGCCCTGGCTGCAAATGATGAAGATTTTTATCCTGCTGAAGTAATGAACTACAGGCTTGGCGGTGGTAGTTTTGCTTCACAACTCACCCAGGAACTAAGGGAAGGAAAAGGCTATACCTATGGAATACGTTCCGGGTTTTACGGAGATAAAAATACGGGGCCGTTTATGATTTCTACCGGCGTTCGTTCCAATATTACCGGGGATGCCGCCAAACTTATACAGGACATTCTGCAAAAATATCCTGAAAGTTTTAACCGGAACGATCTGGAGGTTACCAAAGGCTATATGATTAAAAGTAACGCCAGGAAGTTTGAAACGCTAAATTCCAAACTCGATATGCTTAGCGATATAAGCAATTATGGACTTGATAATGATTTTATTAAGCAACGGGAGGAAATGGTGGAAAATATGACCTTGCAGCAGATTAAAGAACTCGCCGAAAAATATGTGGATCCGGACAGGATGTATTATGTAATAGTGGGCGATGCTGAAACACAGCTGGAAAAACTTAAAGATCTTGGCTATGGAGAACCCATTCTGCTGAATCCTGAAGAAGAATAGATCCAGAAGAATTTTAAGATTGAAAAAGCAGTGCAGAAATTTGTCCCGCTTTTTTTATGCGGAAATTCTATGTTTGTGCATTCAAAGGCAAGTTTAAATTTTCTTTATAGGTACGCAAAGCAAGTTTTTAGTAGCTTTAATAGAAAATCTACGAACAGCTTTGAAGAAGCACACTTTGCCCAAATATCTATCATTCATCCTTTCCGGCACCATTATTCTCGGGCTTGTTTTTTCCTATTTTATTTTTCCTTCTTTTGAAGCCTTTATAGATGAGACGATAGGCGTAATCCTGAATGGAAATACTCAAGAAACCCATCAATATTTTCAGCAGTTTGGAATCTGGGGACCAATTGCCATTATCATCTTTATCATTCTTCAAATGTTCCTGATCTTTTTTCCTTCCTGGCTTCCTATTATTATTGCGGTTATGGCCTACGGTTTTTGGTGGGGCATCCTTATAGGTATGACCGGCGTGATGCTGGCTTCTGCAATTGGTTATTATATAGGCACCAAACTTGAAAATGTTGTCCGGAAGATAATAGGTGAGGAAAAACTTCAAAAAATGGATTTCTGGATTACCAATTATTCTTTCGTTTCCGTTATCCTTTTCCGTATTTCTCCTTTTCTTTCTAACGATTCTATAAGTTTTATAGCGGGCATCCTGGAGATGAAATTTAAAAAATTTATGCTGGCAACTTTTACTGGTATGCTTCCCCTGTCTATTGCTATCGCTTATTTTTCTGAAGATATTGATACCCTGGAAGACGGGATGTACTGGATTGGCGGTGCGGGGCTGGTTGCTTATGCCATTTACATTTTTATAGATGTGAGAAAAAGAAGAAATAAAACCGCTTCCGGCTCTTAGCCTTTATTTTTATGGTTTTTTTATAAGTCCGGTATTCGGCTTCCTTTTCCAAATTCCTTAACTTCAGGATAAACCAAAAACCCGGGAAGATGATATCTGTGAAGACTGAAAAAAAGGATTTGGAAAAATACTACCACCCCTTAAACAATTCCGAAGACCTGGACCCGTTACTGGAGAGAATTGGGGATTCCAGGTATATATTATTGGGCGAGGCCAGCCATGGCACGCATGAATATTATACCTGGCGGGCCAAAATTTCCAAACGCCTTATTGAAGAAAAAGGATTTTCTTTTATAGCTGTTGAAGGAGATTGGCCCGATTGTTATAAAATCAACAAATGGATAAAGGATTATCCAGATTCCGGAGAAAACATACAGGACGTTCTTAAGGAATTTGACCGCTGGCCAACCTGGATGTGGGCCAATTGGGAAATTGCCGCTTTTGCCAGCTGGCTTAAACAATACAACCGCGGCAGGGAAGACAAAAACAAAGCAGGATTTTATGGGCTGGATGTTTATAGCCTGTGGGATTCTATGGAAATTATCGTGGATTACCTGGAAAAGGAAGATCCCGAAACGGCTAAACTGGCAAAAAATGCCTTCCAGTGTTTTGAACCTTATAAAGCACGGGATTCGTATGCTTCCGTTTTTAGATCGGCTAAAGAAGGTTGCAAAGATGAAGTTATAAAGCTGCTGAAAGAGGTTCGGCAAAATTCCCATAAATATGATACAGAAAAGGAAGCCGATCTCAATGCTGAAATTAATGCCCTGGTGATGGCCAATGCTGAAAAGTATTATGAAGCCATGGCAGGTTTTGGCGATGATTCCTGGAATGTGCGTGACCGGCATATGGTGGAAACTTTAAACACGCTAATGGATTATCATGATGACAATGCTAAAGTAATTGTTTGGGAACACAACACCCATATTGGGGATGCCCGTGCCACGGGAATGGCTTCCAACGGCCTGCTGAATGTGGGGCAACTGGTAAGGGAGCAGCATAAGAAAGATGGCGTGGTGCTGGCAGGCTTCGGTTCTTATAAAGGCTCTGTGATGGCCGGAAACAGCTGGGGCGCTCCTATGAAGAAAATGCGTGTACCGGAGGGAATTGAAAACAGTCTTGAAAACTTCCTGCACCAATATGATCCTAAGGATAAACTCATCATTTTTGATGAAAACAAGGAATTAGCTGAAACCTTTTCAGAAAGAATAGGCCATCGGGCCATAGGAGTAGTTTACGATCCTGACTGGGAAAGGGGGAATTATGTGCCCTCAAAAGTTTCAGAACGTTATGACGCTTTTCTTTTTATAGATGAAACAAAAGCTTTACATCCTCTTAAACTAAAACCAAATGGTGAACTTATCCCGGAAACTTATCCTTTCGGGATATAAATAAATACAATAAATCAGATAAGATTATGAGTACTACAGATAAAATAGCAGAAATATTAGGCAAAGACGCAGATTATTACCTGAACTATAAAAGCGAAAAAATCAAAAAAGAGCGGCTCGAAATTCCGGGGCCAAACAGCGTGGATAATTTTAGGGAAAGCGATCGCAACCCGCAGGTGTTAAGAAGCCTTAACCATCTTTATAGTCATGGCGCTTTGGGCGGAACAGGCTATATAAACATCCTGCCAATTGACCAGGGCATAGAACATTCTGCAGCATTCTCTTTCTATAAAAACCAGGATTATTTTGATCCTGAAAACATTGTAAAACTAGCTATAGAAGCCGGTTGCAATGGTGTGGCTTCCACTTTTGGAGCTTTGGCATTACATTCCAGAAAGTATGCCCACAAAATTCCTTTTATCGTGAAGATAAATCATAACGAACTTCTTACCTACCCTAATAAATACGACCAGATTCCCTACGGAACAGTAAAAGAAGCCTGGAATATGGGCGCCACGGCAATAGGCGCCACCATATATTTTGGATCGCCAGAGAGTAACCGACAGATCCAGGAAATAGCCGCTGCTTTTGAAGAAGCCCACCAATTAGGAATGGCCACTATACTGTGGTGCTACACCCGAAACAATGATTTTAAAACCGATGAAGAAGATTTTCATACCGCGGCCGATCTTACCGGCCAGGCAAACCATATTGGGGTAACTATAAAAGCTGATATTATAAAGCAGAAACTACCAACTACCAACTATGGCTTTAAAAAGATAAAATTTGCCAAATATGAAGACGAAATGTACGAAAGTCTGGCAACAGACCATCCCATCGACCTCTGCCGGTTACAGGTAGCTAATTGTTACATGGGAAAAATCGGGTTGATTAATTCCGGGGGTGGATCTAAAGGAGAATCAGATCATAAAGAAGCGGTGAGAACTGCTGTTATTAATAAACGTGCCGGAGGCTGCGGACTTATAATGGGAAGAAAAGCATTTCAGCGGCCATTAAAAGAAGGTGTCGATATTTTACAAAGTGTACAGGAAGTTTATCTTCAGAAAGATATTACAATAGCTTAAGCCGGTTAAAATCGCTAAATTCCAGTTGCAATTTCTGAAGTTCCTCTTCAGAATACCCCTTAAGGGACATCATAGTGCCGGTAGCTTTCGGTGCCTTGATGATAAGATCGTTGTTTGCAACCGTGAGATTCTTTAAATCAGAAAGTTTATATTCTATTGGTTTTTCTCCTTGCTTTTTCACGATTAGCCTTTCCTCGTTCCATTCAATGTATTCTGAGTTCTTGCCTTTAATCTGGAGAGCACTTATAAAATAAAGAATTGAGGGAATTAAATAAAGGCATGGAAGAAGAAATCTTCTAAACCATGGAGCGTTTTCCTCAAGGCTCGAAGTAATAAACATAGCTATGGCCAACAGGAACCAAAAGATTGCGAAAATCAAAAATTGATTATTCTTAAAAAAGCCGGTCTTTCGGGTGATGCGGGTCATGATGTACCAGGTTGAATCAGAGTAAAATTTGATAAATCTGCGCGGAGTTTCTCCACATCTTCCCGCCTATATTCCTTCAACTCCAGCATAATCCCATTAGCCTCACCAGATTTAATGGTTAAATGGCCTTCTGAAAAAATAAGGCGATCTACTTCTGTCCATTTATAAACAACTTCACCGTTTATAAGATCTTTTGATTTTATCTGGTAACCATTCCATTTAATATATTCTTCGCGAGAGTTCCTGGTAAAATAACCAATCGCCAAACCTCCCAATCCAATAATCATATAGGCTTCGTAAGGCATTTCAGTTTTGAGAAAATAACAAAGCGTTCCGAAGAAAAACCAAAAGCCACCCATGAGATAGGTAGCGTTCTGTTTTAAAAAATGTTGTGGCTTGGTAATTTTCGTCATTAGAAATTCTGCTAAGAATTTCTAAAATAACAAAATAAATTAAATGCTTCTAACTTTAATTTCCTTCCTTGTTGGTTTTTCAGCTTTAACACCAACCGGCTCCCCGTACAAATCAAAGTCGGCGGCATCGGTAATTTTCACCTCGTAAAAGTCTCCCGTCTTCAGGTAAACGGAAGTTGCATCAATTAAGACTTCATTATCCACATCGGGAGAATCGGCTTCTGTCCTGCCAATAAAATAATTGCCTTCTTTCCGGTCAATAATAACTTTGAATGTTTTACCGATTTTCTGCTGATTAAGTTCCCAGGAAATTTGCGACTGTATTTCCATAATTTCGTTCGCCCTTTCCTGCTTTACTTCCTGCGGCACGTTGTCTTCCAGGTTGTAGGCATGGGTATTTTCCTCATGGGAATAGGTAAAACAGCCCAGGCGTTCAAAGCGCATTTCCTGCACCCATTCTTTTAATTCCTGGAAATGTGCTTCTGTCTCCCCAGGATAACCAACAATAAGAGTAGTCCTGATTGCCATTTCCGGAACCCTGGCTCGGAATTTCTTCAGCAAATCTGTAGTTTTTTTATGGGTGGTGCCACGACGCATAGACTTCAGTAAATCGTCTGAAATATGTTGAAGGGGAATATCAAGATAATTACAAATTTTGGGCTCACGCTTCATCACCTCCAGTACATCCATAGGGAAGCCAGTGGGAAAAGCGTAGTGCAGGCGAATCCATTCAATCCCCTCCACCTTTACAAGGTTTTCAAGAAGTTCAGCTAAATTTCTTTTCTTATATAGATCAAGGCCGTAATAAGTTAAATCCTGCGCAATAAGTATAAGTTCTTTTACGCCGTTAGCCGCAAGTTTTTCAGCTTCAGTCACAAGATTTTCGATAGGCGTTGATTTATGCCCGCCGCGCATGAGCGGAATGGCGCAGAAAGAGCAAGGACGGTCACAACCTTCAGCAATTTTTAAATAAGCGTAGTTCTTTGGAGTAGTGGTTAACCGCTCTCCAATAAGTTCATGTTTGTAATCTGCTTCCAGGGCTTTAAGAAGTCCGGGTAATTCTGTAGTTCCAAAATACTGGTCCACATTGGGAATTTCCTTTTGTAAATCGGGCTTATAGCGTTCACTTAAACAGCCGGTAACAAAAACCTTGTCCACCTCGCCCTGCTCTTTCTTTTCAACAAATTCCAGAATAGTATTTACCGACTGTTCCTTGGCATTATCTATAAAACCGCAGGTATTTATTACTACAATATTTCCTTCTTCCTCGTGCACCACGTCCTTTTTATTGGCGCGTAGCTGCCCCATTAACACCTCGCTGTCGTAAACATTCTTACTACAGCCAAGGGTAACTACATTTATCCTGTTCTTCTTAATCGACTTCGTCCGCATGCATCCTTAATTTGGAGTGCAAAAGTAATGAAGATGAATGAAATACCCGCGCATCCACCAATTTTTAAGCAGAAAAACCCTGAAGTGATCCGATAGAACAAAACTTATTTTGGGAGAATTACCATAAATTTGAAGATCTGAAATTATAATCCTTTTAAACATGTATTTGAATATGTATGACGCATCACGTTTAAG
Organism: Autumnicola tepida; assembly: GCF_031846485.1. Taxonomy (NCBI): domain Bacteria; kingdom Pseudomonadati; phylum Bacteroidota; class Flavobacteriia; order Flavobacteriales; family Flavobacteriaceae; genus Autumnicola; species Autumnicola tepida. Next base: position 97,214 of record NZ_JAVRHQ010000013.1, on the reverse strand, counting down.
AATTTTTGCGATCACGTTTTTCTGCATCTCAGTTTTTTCCTGTAAACCCGGGCAGGAAACAGCAGCAACTCCCGTGAATATTGATCCTGGCTATAATCAACTTTCTGAACAGCTTGTAATGAGTACGCTATGGTTTCAGAATTCTCTGGAAGCCAGGCAGCTTTATATACAAACTTATGAACTGGCAAAGATCAAGTTACTGGCAAATAATGATAAATCTGTGGGCGGAAAACCAAATGCTGTGGTGCTGGACATAGATGAAACTGTGCTTGACAACAGCGCTTATGAAGCACGGCTGATTGAAAAAGGTGAAAATTATGCTTCTGAAAGTTGGGCAAATTGGGTAAATGAAGAAAACGCGCCCGCTCTTCCCGGGGCAGTGGATTTTATAAATTTCGCACAGGAAAATAACGTGTCAGTTTTTCTTGTATCCAATCGAAACGTAGAAACCCTCGATGCCACCTTCAACAATCTTGAAAAAGTTGGTATACAAGTGGAAGAAGACCATGTTCTTCTTAAAAAAGATACTTCTAATAAAGACGCAAGAAGGGAAAAAATAAGCGAAAATTATGAGGTGATCCTGTATGTGGGAGATCAACTGACGGATTTTGCCAGTATTTTTGATACTCCTTCGGAAGCTGAAAAACTTCTGAACAGGGAAAACGACAGTCTTCAAAAAGTACTTAACCAAAAATTCATTATTCTTCCAAACCCCATGTACGGCACTTTTGAACAGGCTGTATATCCGGAAGGGGATTTAAATAACCAACAAAAAAGTGAGGCCAGAAAAAAAGCCCTGAATACTGCAGGACTTTAAATTTTCTAAAAATATCCCGTTGCCAAAGCTTTAGCTACGGGATATTTATTTTGTAGAATTTCTAGAATTGATTGTGTAGAAAAATCATCAGGTCTTTTTCAAAATACCGGATAGAACCTATTAAAATTGCTCCGGCAATAGCATAAACCCACGTGAATTTATTTCTTTTTAAACAGAAACCACCCCAGGTAGCCAATGCTGCAAAAGGCAAACAAAGAATTAAATTGGCATCGGCCCATGCCCCTTGAAAGATGGCGATCAACTTCATAATAATATAGAAGATACTATAGAAGAAGATCACTTTGGAAATTATTATCAAATTTCTTCGGGACATTAATCCTGGTAATTTTCAGGAGAAACCCGGCGATGAGAAGCTTCTTCGTAGGCCTTGGCCCAGTTAAGAAGCGCCTGTTCCTCAAAAGGTTTTGCAAAGAACGTTAAACCCTTAGGGGCACCATTTTCTGCATATCCCATAGGCACAGTGATAGCGGGATATTGTGCGACTGCAGCAAAACCGGCATGATAATTATTTATTGAAATTACGCCGTCAAGATTATGCTCCTGCATGGGCACATCAAAAAACTGCCTCCCGTTGGTCTTCAGCGTATCTTTAATGGCGGTAAATTCTTCAGGAGTGGCAGAATCTTTCATTATTCCTTCAAATAAGGATTGCCCATACGGCGCCCTGGCAGTAGGCACCTGCGAGTTGTAATGATATACATCCCCTACATTGCTTACTTCAAGTTCACCACCGTAATTCCGGAAATAATCTGGCAAATCTTTTTTCATATCAAGATTTAGAAGGCGTGTAAAATTAGGCAAATCCAGGTCTTCTGCCTCAAATTCCACTACCTCAGCCCCGGCTTGCTTTAAATCCTTTATGGCCTGCACATAAAGTGAATCTTCCATTAAAGCCTTGATGGCTCCAAAACGTTTTCCCTGTAAAGAAGCATTTTCCAGGGGTTCTGAATAGTCTGCAATCACTTCAATGTTCTTTGTTGCAGGATCCTTAGTATCCTTCCCCGACATTGCTGAAAGAAGAATAGCATTATCCACAACATTTTTGGTAATAGGCCCCGGAGTGTCCAAAGTGCTGGAAATTGGAACAATTCCACCGCGGCTTAATACTCCAATGGTAGGTTTTAAACCAACCAGGGAATTTTGGCTTGAAGGAGACAAAATAGAGCCTGAAGTTTCGGAGCCAACAGCTACCGGGGCGAGATTTGCCGCCACAGCCACCGCACTTCCCGAACTGGAACCGCCGGTATCCAGGATTTTTCTTCCATATGGATTAAGGGTTTGCCCTCCTACTGCAGAATAGCCGCTAGGACAATCTCCGCAGAAGAAATACGCCCATTCGCTCAGGTTTGCTTTCCCCAAAATAAGGGCACCGTGTTCTTTTAACTTTTCAACGATAAAAGCATCATCGGTTTCATTATTCTGAAGCGCCACCGCTCCAGCTGTGGTCGGCATATTTTCAGTATTGATATTGTCCTTCAGCAGCACAGGTATTCCATAAATTGGATGTTTACCACCCGCTTTTTTCTGTTCATCCTTCTGGCGTGCTTCTTCCAGTAAATTTGGATTTAAAGATATTACCGAGTTAAGGGAAAGCTCATTATTACGATCAAATTTTTGAATACGCTTCAGGTAAAATAATGCCAGTTCTTCATAGCTAAGCTTACCTGAGGAAATTGCATCCTGGATTTCGGGAATACTTTTATCGTAAACAAGAGGTTTGATTTCGGCATAACGCCCATCGGCAAATTCTGAGATCGCTTCAGCAAAAGGAGCCATTAAAGAATCCTTCTCAATAAATTCTGAATCCAAAACCTTAAACTCCATTTCTTCCTGTTCTGCCACTGTATCCTGAACCGCGGATTCATCCGACTCATTATCTTTTTTTTCACCGCAGGAGAATATGGAAACAAGAAGAATTGATAGTAAAAGCTTTTTCATCTAAAATTGGTTTAATAAATATTGATGTTTGATATTGCGGAATTTTAGGAAGTTGTTCCTACTTAAAGAAAGAGTCTACGAATTCATACTTATTGAAAACCTGCAAATCTTCCACGCCCTCGCCTACTCCAATGTATTTTACCGGGATCTGGAACTGGTCGCTAATTCCAATTACCACCCCGCCTTTGGCAGTTCCATCGAGTTTGGTTACAGCCAGGGAAGTTACCTCGGTGGCCGCGGTAAATTGTTTTGCCTGTTCAAACGCATTCTGGCCGGTAGATCCATCCAGTACCAGTAAAACCTCATGTGGGGCATCTGGAATAACTTTTTGCATCACCCGTTTTACCTTTGTAAGCTCCTTCATTAGGTTAATTTTATTGTGCAATCTTCCGGCGGTATCTATAAGCACCACGTCAGCTTTTTGTTTAACCGCGCTCTGGACGGTATCAAAAGCCACAGAAGCGGGATCGCTGCCCATACTTTGTTTTACAATGGGAACATCTGTTCTTTCCGCCCAGATTTGCAACTGGTCTATAGCCGCGGCCCTAAACGTATCGGCAGCCCCAAGAATCACATTTTTTCCTGAATTCTTAAATTGATGGGCTAGTTTCCCTATAGTGGTGGTTTTTCCCACACCATTCACTCCTACAACCATTATCACATGAGGCGTGGCAGTATTGGGAATCTGGATTTCTGCAGCTTCCCCGCTGTTGGTTTCTGAAAGCAGACCAGCAATTTCTTCCCTTAAAATTTTATTTAATTCATCTGTGCCCATATATTTATCACGGGCCACCCGGTCTTCAATCCGGTTTATTATCTTAATGGTAGTGGCAACACCTACATCACTGCTTACCAATACATCCTCCAGGTCGTCCAGCACCTCATCATCAACCCTGGATTTTCCGGCAACCGCCTTACTCATTTTGGAAAAAAAGCTGCTCTTGGATTTTTCCAGGCCCTTATCCAGGGTTTCCTTTTTTTCTTTCGAAAAGATCTTTTTAAATAAACTCATCTTTGGTAGGTTTAAAAATCGCAAAATTCCGGAACCATACATCCAGAATTTGAAGTGTAAATATACACAAAAACAAAAAGCCGTCCAGATTACACAGGACGGCTTTTAATATCATTTATCGGGAAGTCGCCGATTAATTTTTCTTTAAAAAATCGTTTACATCCTCGGGAGCCATAATCGCTTCAACAAACGTATAGGCACCTGTCTTTGGAGATTTCACCATTTTTATCGCTTTGGTCAATCTTTTAGACCCTGTCTGTAATGCTGCTACTGATTTCTTTGCCATGACTCAATTATTTTATTTCTTTATGAACAGTCATCTTCTTAAGGATTGGGTTGAATTTCTTCAGCTCCAACCTGTCCGGAGTGTTCTTTTTGTTCTTGGTTGTGATATATCTTGAGGTTCCAGGTTTTCCTGTTGCCTTATGCTCTGTACATTCTAATATAACCTGTACTCTGTTGCCTTTCTTTGCCATTTCGTTCTGTTTTTTTACTTAGGACTTATTTCTTCATGAATCCTTTTTCTCTCGCCTCTTTAATTACAGCAGAGATGCCTTTCTTATTGATATTTTTAAGCGCTGAGGTAGATACCCTTAAAGTTACCCATCTATCCTCTTCAGGAATAAAAAAACGTTTTTTAACCAAATTGGCATTAAATTTACGCTTGGTCTTATTCATTGCGTGAGAAACGTTATTCCCGACCATCGCTTTTTTACCCGTAAGTTCACAAACTCTTGACATTGCTCTATTCTTTAAACTCGTTATTTAAAACAGGCTGCAAATTAACGATTTTTTTCTCAATCCACCAACTGAAAATAAAATTATTTAAAGCTACAGCTTACTGTATATCTTTCCAGTAAAAACAACAAGTTCCAGGCTTTTACAGCTTTAAACTCTGGTTAATTCCCTCAAAATCATTTCAAAAGCTTTATTTACAGTCTTTTTTACCACCTGCTCCCTGCTGTTTCCAAAAACAAAACGCCTGGAAAAAACCTTTTCAGGAGTGGCTACCGCGATGTAAACAGTCCCCACATCGGCATCGCTGTCTCCTTTGGTTGGGCCAGCATTACCTGTTGTGCCTATTCCATAATCTGATTTAAACATTTCCCTGGCTCTCTCAGCCATTTTTTCGGCCACCTCTGCACTTACCACGCTATGCTTCTCTATTAATGCTGAAGGGATTTTTAAAACTTCTTCTTTAGCCTGGGTGGCGTAGGAAACAATCCCGCCTTTAAAGCAGCTTGATGCTCCGGGGTTTAGGGTGAATTCAGCCGCAAGTTCACCTCCTGTACAACTTTCGGCAGCCGAAAGGAACTGCCCGCGGGAAGTTAGCAGTTTACTGATGGTTACCGCTATATCATCATCGGCAGCAACAGAATCGGCAACAATATCTTCTATTAAGGGGTAAAGTTTTTCAAATTCCTTTTCTATGGCAAGTTTAAGCTCATCCTCCTTCTCCCCTTTTCCGGAAAGCCGAAGCCTTACATTTCCCAGATCGGGAAGATAGGCCAGTTTAATAAATTCCGGCAGGTTGCTTTCCCAGTCTTCAATTCTTTCAGCAATAGCACTTTCCCCCATTCCATAAGTGCGAATGGTTTTATGATAAATAAACGGCCGCTTAAATTCTTTTTTTAAGCGGGGGACGATCTCCGTCTCCATTAGTTTCTTCATTTCAAATGGAACCCCGGGAACCGCAATATAAACTGTATTGTCTTTCTTTAACCACAAACCGGGAGCAGTGCCAAATTTGTTAAAAAGCACTGTAGCCTTGGAAGGCACCATTGCCTGCTCCCTATTAAGGTCAGACATTACGGCATTTTCTATTTTCTTGAACAGCTCCTCAATATGTTCCAGGACCTTTTCATCAAGCTGAAGCGTATCTTCAAAAAATTCACACAAGGAATATTTGGTCACGTCATCCTTTGTTGGTCCCAGTCCACCGGTAATAATAACCACATTGGCGCGGCTTCCCGTATCCTTAAGAGTTTGAAGAATATGCTCTTTTTCATCTTCAATAGAAATAATCTGGTGCACAGCAATCCCAATCTGGTTAAGTTCCTGTGCAATATGTGCGGAATTGGTATCTACGATCTGCCCTATCAGAATCTCATCCCCAATCGTAATAATTTCAGCAGTCATTATAAATTAAAATCACGCTTTAGGGCAATACTTGCCACATTTACTTTCTTGGTTATTTTGGCGGCTGCTTCCGGCACCTGGTCCTTTAATTTCCCCTGCTTGGACCATGCCTCAATAACCTTTATCTGTTCCATTAGATTAAGCCCGAAAAGCTGCAGGTTAGGTTTCATTTTATGCGCGAACTGATATGCAAGCCCGGCATTATCATTTTCTATAGCCTCATTCATTGCCTCCACGTCTGGGGGGATTTCTTCTAAAAAAGTTTGCACCACCACCATCATAAAATCTTCATCCCCGCCTGCCATTTCTTTAACTTCGTCCAGGTTATAGTTGTTCATAGGTTATTTGATTTGGATTGAAAAAATTTTTTCCTGCCCGATAAAACCTGTTAATCTGTCATTTATTTCCACTTTTCCCACCCCGGAAGGAGTACCTGTAAAGATCACATCCCCTATTTTAAGAGTAAAAAAGGTCGAAATGTAAGAGATCAACTCGTCAATCTTCCATAACATAAGGGAAGTATTGCCGTTTTGAACGGCCTTATCGTTCTTCAAAAGACTAAAGTTAAGATTATTTATGTCTTTTATCTCATTTTTATTAAGCCATTTTTCTCCTATTACAGCCGCACCGTCAAAAGCTTTTGCCTTTTCCCATGGCAGGCCTTTTTCCTTTAATTTCTGCTGAAGGTCCCTGGCGGTGAAGTCTATTCCCAGTCCTACCTGATCGTAATATTTATGGGCGAACTTTTGCTGAATATGCTTTCCAACCTTTTTGATTTTTACCAGTACCTCCACTTCATAATGAACATCATTAGAAAAATCAGGAATAAAAAAGGGCTGTTTTTTAAGCAAAATTGCGGTATCAGGCTTTTGAAATATTACCGGCTCTTCCGGCCTTTCATTTTTTAATTCTGAAATATGTTCGGTATAATTTCTTCCAATGCAGATAATCTTCATGCTTCAGCAATTAATCGGTTAAGGTTATTTTAAAGGCGGGCGCGGGAACTTCCCCTTTTAACGCCGGATTGGAATTATCTAAAATATTCATTTTTTTCCAACCATTGGTATCTTTAAAATAGGATTTAAAATTACCAGATCCCTTCTCCAAAGTTCCTTTAAAGACAGGTAAATATTTTACAATTTTAACATCTTTGTACAGCAGCGTATCTTTGGAGCGGTATACGCGATAATCTTTTTCTTCAACATATTTGTTTTCTTCAATAAACAGATGTTCTACTGCTACAAAAAAACCTTCTTCCGGAATAAAAATCCGATATTTAAGAAGCGGCATTTTCACTTTAAAGCGATTAGGGTCTCTCTCTACTATCAAATCTGATCTCAATAGATCTTCCCCGGGCAGTCCATCTTCTCCCACCGCCATTATCCTCAACCTGAATTTTGATCTCCTGCCGGAATTTAGACCGGTAGAGAAAAAGCGCACCTCCACCTGTTCCAGGAAACAACCTCCTTCAAAATTTTCCGGTCTCTCATAATATCTCGCGACAATACTGGGAAATTGCCCGCCGCTAAAATTGCCCAGACCTATCGGGTCTTTCCCCCTGAAATCGTTTATTTTTTCAGAATGTTCCCGGGTGATGTTATACAGCCGTACTTCAGACAGATTGCTTACCTCCGGCTGCATCCTTACAACCTTCCCTTCAAGTGCCGCAAGGTTTATTCTTTTGGTTTTGAAGCCTACATAACTAAATTTAAGCACAGTTGATGCAGCCGCATTTTTTAGCAAAAAGGAAAATCTCCCCTGCCCGTCAGTTGATGTGCCGCGATGTTTTTCCTCAAGAACGATGTTAACATACGGCAAAGGCTCTAGAGTTTCAGCATTTACCACCTGACCCACAACATGTTTTTCCTGTGCAGTAGTGAGATAAAAACACAGCAAAAACAATGCGGAAAAAAGCTGTTTCATTTTGCTCAGGAAAGCTTGTTGTTGAGCTTTCTTAATTTAATGGCGGTAAGTACTTTTTTGGTGTACAAAGGGAATTCCGCATTCTGTATCCAGCCGAAATAACCCGGCTCTTCCTCCAGCACCTTTTCTACAAGTTTACCTTTGTATTTCCCAAAAGAAAATATTTCCTGGCCTTTTTTGTCGTAGCAAATAAAACCGGCAAAATCGGCAAACCTTCTTCTGGCAGTAAAGCCGGAAAGCCATTTTATATCGTTGGTAAGATCATCATATTTGTCCAGTTGGGATTTCAGCACCTCATAGGTGGCATTGGTATCGGCTTCAGCGGTATGGGCATCTTCGAGATTTTTTCCGCAGTAAAACTGGTATGCTGCAGAAAGGGTGCGCTGTTCTTTTTTGTGAAAAATCGTCTGCACGTCTACAGCGTACATGTTTTTCATTTCAAAATCCACACCGGCGCGAAGCATTTCTTCAGCCAGCATAGGAATATCAAAACGGTTAGAATTGTAGCCACCAAGATCGCAGCCTTTAATCATTTCATATACCTGTGGCGCCAGCTCCTTAAAAGTTGGTTCATTAGCTATTTTTTCATTAGAAATGCCATGAATGGCAACCACCTCATCTGGTATGTTCATTTCCGGATTTACCAGCCAGCTCCTGCTTTCTTTGTTTCCGTTAGGATGTACTTTTAAAACCGCAATTTCCACAATCCTGTCTTTCACGAGGTTTGTTCCTGTGGTCTCTAAATCAAAAAAACAGATAGGTTTGGTAAGTTTTAATTCCATGAAAATATTTTTTTCAAAGATAATATAAAATGACCGCCCGAAAGATTTTAGCGGAAGCCTAATTCATAAATTCCCGTAAAAATGAAGAAAGCCATGGATTTCTCCACGGCTTCCCCGGTTTAATTTTGGTTGGTTATACCTGTATTAATCGGTAAAAACATCCCGTGTGGGTTCCACTACGGAACTTACAATATGAATAATCCCGTTTTTAGCATCAATGTCAGATTTTACCACTTCTGCCCCACCCACATAAATCACGTTTCCGCTCATTTCGGTATCGATGGTAATTTCTTCTTCTGAAGAAGTTTCTATAGCCTGGGAGCTGTTAAAATCTATAGCAGAAACTTTTCCCGGTAAAATGTGCCTCTGAATAAATCTTGACAATTGTGCTTTATTATTAGGATCTTTAAGCATATTGAATTTCTCCAGCGGCATATCCTCAAAAGCTTCATTTGTAGGGGCAAATACAGTAACTGGCCCGGTATAATTAAGTTTGGTGCCTGTATTGGCCATTTTTGCAAGTGCTGCAAAGGTAGAGAGGTTCTTATCCCTTCCTATCAAATCCAATATGTCATAATCTTTGGTATCTACGCCCCCAAACATATTATCATAATCCATATCTGAACTTGGGTAAGGAAGCTCTGCATTACTTGTAGTCATGTTGTTTTGATCAGTTTCATTTCCCGTCATAGTATTTCCATCAATCGTACTGCCTGCACTATTACTTTGGTCATAAGTATTATTGGAGTTTTCTGAATTACTGGAAGCTCCCCCGCATCCATATATAGATGCACCTACTACGGTTAAAAAGGCTACTAAAACAGATTTTAAATAAGGAGTTTTCATATTTTATTTTTTTGAGTTAACTATTTTGATTTCTTTCTAAACACGTTGCTTAAAAGTTGAATCTTCACTTTAAGTTACAAATTGCTTCGCACCATAACCCACTTAAAAACAGAATTTTAACACCAAAAATAAAAGTTTATCATTTTTTAAGAATCCTGGCAGTTTTATTGTTGGAAAATTGACAAAATCAAAAAAGCCGCAGAGAATTTCTGCGGCTTTAGATAACTTTAAAAGTATTTTTTAAATTTCCCGGTCTTTATCGAAACCTTCAAGATATTGTGCCACGCGCTGTACAAACTGGCCGCCTAAAGCCCCGTTTACCACGCGATGGTCATAACTATGGGAAAGGAACATTTTGTGACGGATTCCTATAAAATCTCCATCAGGAGTTTCTATAACTGCGGGGACTTTTCTAATAGCACCCAGCGCAAGGATTCCCACCTGCGGCTGATTAATAATAGGAGTTCCCATTACGCTGCCAAAAGTACCTACGTTGGTAACGGTATAAGTACCTCCCTGGATTTCATCTGGCTTAAGTTTATTCTGGCGGGCTCGTGCGGCAAGATCGTTTACAGCCTTAGCCATACCAACAATATTCAACCTGTCTGCATTTCTGATGACCGGAACAATAAGGTTCCCATCAGGAAGGGCCGCAGCCATCCCCAGGTTTATATTTTTCTTTTTAATGACTTTATCTCCATCTACAGAAATATTGATCATAGGGAAATCCCTGATCGCTTTGGCCACAGCTTCCATAAAAATTGGAGTAAAGGTTAATTTCTCACCTTCTCTTTTCAGGAAATCAGCTTTATGTTTATTCCTCCAATTCCAGATGTTGGTAATGTCTACTTCTATAAAAGACTGTACATGTGCCGATTTCTGTACACTTTCTACCATATGATGGGCTATCATTTTCCCCATACGGCTCATTTCAATAATTTCATCTTCTCCAGACCTAACAGGAGTGTCTTGTTGCGCAACCGCCGGTTCTAAACGGGATGTTTCGATCTTTTTGCCTTTAGAGGCCTGTTGCGGCTTTTCTGCAGCAGAATTCGTTGAAGGTCGCTGCCTGCCATTCTCCACGTAAGCCAGAATATCGTGCTTGGTAACCCGGCCATCCTTCCCGGTGCCGTCTATTTTTTCTAATTCCTCCAGGCTAATATTCTCTTCTTTTGCAATATTTTTTACCAGCGGAGAATAAAAACGGGAAGAATCTGAAAAATCCTCTCCCGACGCTGCTTGCTGTGCATTTTCGACCCTCGCTTCCAATTCATCTACAAGATCCTCTTCCTCCTCTGTATCTTCTTCCAGATCAAAAGAATCGTCACTATCTATTTCTGCTTCAGTTTCAATTATCGCAATAGTCTGCCCCACCTGTACCACATCATCTGCTTCAAAAAGTTTTTCCACAAGTTTACCATCAACTTCACTTGGCACTTCACTGTCAACTTTGTCTGTGGCAATTTCAAGCACCGGCTCATCTGCTTCTATGGTATCTCCCACTTCTTTTAACCAGCTTGTGATAGTTGCTTCAGCAACACTTTCTCCCATTTTAGGTAGTTTCAGTTCGAATTTTGCCATATTTATAATTGAAAGATGTTTTTGATTAAATCGTTTGCGAATTTACTCAATTTAAGGGACTGGTAGTATTAAAAAAATCAATAAAAATGGTTTTTACTGAATTTTTTATTTTCAAAATCCCCTTCCTGAATTCGGGTAAAATTACAATTTCAACTGCTGAATTTAAAAAGAATAACATGTTTTTAAGTTCTCGCAGCATGAAGAACCTTATTGATTTTTCCAGGTGAAGCTAATTTTTCATTGAATTTTCAAAAGGTACACGGTTGGTAATACTCCTGCCCAACGTAACTTCATCTGCATACTCCAGCTCATCCCCTACTGAAATTCCGCGGGCAATTGTAGATGTTTTTATTCCCGTTCCTTCCAGTTGCTTAAAAATGTAAAAATTAGTGGTATCACCTTCCAGCGTGCTGCTAAGCGCAAAGATTATTTCCTCCACTTTGCCAGCTTTAACTTTCTCCACCAGGGGTTTAATGCTAAGCTGGGAAGGGCCAATCCCGTCCATAGGGCTAATTTTCCCTCCCAAAACATGGTAATGCCCGCGGTATTGCCCCGTATTTTCAATCGCCATCACATCGCGAATATCTTCTACCACGCACACTATTTCGCTAATCCGGTTTGGATTTGAACAAATTTCACAGAGCTCGGTATCGCTTATGTTGAAACAGTTGCTGCACAGCTTGATTTCTGTTCGTAGTTTTGTGAGGGCAGCTGCAAGTTGTTCGGTTTGTGCTTCAGGCTGTTTTAAAAGATGAAGCACCAGCCGCAGGGCTGTTCTTTTTCCAATGCCGGGAAGCTGAGACATTTCATCTACCGCCTGTTCCAGTAATTTTGAAGAAAAATCCATGCGCGAATTTAATCAATTTTCATCGATTTTCTTAACCCTTACAAGTAGAGTTAGAAACATCTCACACCTTCGATTCTCCAGTTTTTCTCCCGCGGATTACGCAGAACACCGCAGATAAATTTCGCTCTCCATTATCCACCCAATTTTTCCACTTTTCACTTTTTTTCTCTTTAACTCCTACTTCTTCACTTGTTTTCTCCCGCGGATCACGCAGACTACCGCAGATATAACTCCTCTCCAATATCCATCCAATTTTTCCACTTTTCACTTTTTTCCTCCTTAACTCCTTTACTTCTTCACTTGTTTTCTCCAACGGATCAAATAATACCTTACATATAATTTTTCTCTCTATTGTTCATTCTCCATTGTTAATTGCCAATTGTGCATCAAATTTTCCACTCTCCACTCCCCACTCCTTTTCTCTTTTACTTTTTTACTTTCCTTAACCCGCACCAAATTTGTAATTTCGCACGCATAATTCATATTTTCATGCAGCCGTACCAGATTTTGCTCCTTATAGCCGGATATTTTGGCGTACTTATCCTAATTTCATATTTAACCAGCCGAGGTGGCAGCAACGCAGAATTTTTTAAAGCCAACAGGCAGGCCCCGTGGTACCTTGTGGCTTTCGGGATGATTGGCGCCTCCCTTAGCGGGGTCACCTTTATATCCATTCCGGGTACGGTAGAAACTCAGGGGTTTAGTTATTTCCAGGTGGTACTGGGGTACACTCTGGGATATGCCGTAATTGGCCTGGTGCTGCTCCCGCTTTATTACCGGCTTAACCTCACTTCAATATACAGTTACCTGGAGAGCAGGTTTGGGAAATATTCCTATAAAACAGGAGCTTCATTTTTCCTGCTTTCAAGGGTAGTGGGCTCCAGTTTCCGCCTTTTTCTTGTGGCAAATGTATTGCAACTGGTAGTTTTCGATGCTATGGGCGTACCGTTTTACGCAACGGTTTCCATCACTATCCTGCTAATCTGGCTGTACACTTTTAAAAGCGGGATTAATACTATCGTTTGGACAGATACCCTGCAAACTTTGTTCATGCTCCTGGCACTGGGAATAACCATTATCTTTATTTCTGAAGATCTGGGCTTTTCCGCAGGAAACATTATGAACTATCTTTCTGAAAGCGATATGTCCAAAATGTTTTATTTTGAAGACTGGAAGAGCAGGGACTATTTCTTTAAACAATTTATATCGGGTGCTTTTATCGCAATTGTAATGACGGGGCTGGACCAGGATATGATGCAGAAAAACCTTACCTGCAGGACGCTGAAGGACGCCCAAAAGAACATGTTCTGGTTTACCCTGGTGCTTACCATTGTGAATTTCTTCTTTCTTGCCCTGGGAGTATTGCTTACCAATTATGCCGATTTAAATGGCATCACCGAAACCCGGGACGACCTTTTCCCGGCGATCGCCACCAGCGGCGAATTAGGGATGGGTGTGGCAATTTTCTTTATTTTGGGGCTCATTGCCGCGGCTTATTCCAGTGCAGACAGTGCTTTAACCGCTCTCACCACTTCCTTCAGCATTGATATCCTGGATATTGAAAAGAAATATTCTGAAGAAAAACAGGTGAAAATAAGGAAGGCAATTCATATTGGGATTTCCCTGCTGCTCATCCTGGTTATGCTGATTTTTAAATATGCCATCGCCGATAAAAGCGTGATCAATAAATTATTTGAATTTGCAGGATATACCTACGGCCCCTTGCTGGGACTTTATTCCTTTGGCCTTTTTACCAACTGGCAGGTTAAAGACAGGTTTGTACCGGCCATTGCCTTACTCTCACCTTTGCTGTCCTATATAATTAGTGTGAACAGTCTGGCATGGTTCGGGTTTGAATTTGGATTTTTTATCCTTATCCTTAACGGGCTGCTTACCTTCCTGGGCTTAGTACTGGTTCGTACTCAGCATAATTAAGGTACAGGCTACCTCTACTTCTATATGTTCCTGTTGTAACAATTTATAAAGCTCAGGATTTTCGGTACCGGGATTAAAAATCACCCTGTTTGGGTTTAGAGATAAGATATAATCATAATACTCCGGCTGCCTCCTGGGATTAATGTACAGGGTTATGGTATCTATCCCTTCAAAAGGCCGCATCTCCTTAACGATATTTACGCCGGCCACTTCACCTTCTCTCAAACCTATCGCTACTGTTGGTTGTCCTCTGGAAACCAGACGGTTTATGGCCATAAACGAATATCTTGCAGGATTGGTTGAGGCTCCTATTACTAAAGTTTTCTTCTTCATAACACTAATTTAGAGTTTCTCCATTAGTGTAACAAGTTTCAAATTATAAAGTCTTTATAATAGAACCGGTTCTGCAGGCTTTCCGGTTAAACTCTTGTGATGGTTAGTGTTAAAGCCGGATAAGCCTGTTAGGCCTGCTTTCTTTTTTAGAAATGCGGGCCTTTTTTGTAAAAATGCTGTAACAATTTGTTTTTTGGCTCGTCTTTATAGTAGACAAGGTTCTTTTTTGCGTATCATCACATTAATCTATTATGCATTACAAAGTATCTTTTTAAACAAATAACCATCAAAATCAATCAGAAAATGAAACAGTTATTTTTTATCATCACGCTATTTGCCGCTAGTCTCACCCACGCCTTCAATGAACCCTTTGGAAAAATCTCCGGCTCTGTTATAGATGCTGAACTACAGGAACCTATTCCCTACGCCACTATAATAATTAATGATGAAGAAGGAAAACTGGTCACGGGAATAACCACCGGAGACGATGGCAGCTTCAGTATTAATAAAGTAGAGGACGGTAATTACGAGCTGAAAGTCCAGTTTATTGGCTACAAAACTTTTACGAAAGAGCTGAGTATCTCTTCTGAAAACCGAAGCTTGGATCTTGGGACTATCGCCCTTCAGCCTGAAGTGGCGCAGTTAAACGATGTTATGGTAGTTGCTGAACGTACTACTATAGAACAGCGGGTAGACAGAAAAGTGATTAACGTGGGTAAGGATTTAACCATAACCGGCGCGAGCGCTTCAGAAATAATGAACAATATCCCTTCAGTTAATGTAGATCAGGACGGGAATATCGCACTGCGCGGCAATTCCAACGTAAGGGTTTTGATAGACGGCAAACCCACCAATATGGACCCCGCCCAGCTCCTGAAGCAAATTCCTTCCACTTCTATTAAAAGCATCGAGTTAATTACCAACCCTTCTGCTAAATATAACCCCGAAGGCATGAGCGGGATCATTAATATTGTGCTTCACAAAAACGCCAACGATGGTTTTAACGGCAACCTGAACACCGGGCTTACCGTTGGAGAACACGCCAGGTTTAACGGTTCCCTGGACATGAATTACAGGAAAGGCAAACTTAATTTCTACGGAAATTTTGGAACCGATCTTGGCCCCAGGTTTAATCAGGGCCGTATCTGGCTGCCGGAACAGGACCTGCTGCAGGCCTTTGATATTGATAATAAACGCGAATCGTATTTGTATAAAGTTGGAGTGGATTTTTATTTGAACGATAAAAACACCTTTTCCTTCTACACCAATCAGAATTATTATAACGGGGGGCCGGAAGGGGCACTAAGGGTGATTTATGAAAACAATCCTGCCCAAAACCTTACCCAGTTCCTGGATATGAATTTCGATAATATCAATTCCACTTACAATTTTGTGTACGACCGCAAATTAGAAAAGGAAGGACATACCATACAGGCTGAAGTGAACTACAACAATTTTGATGAAGAAGAAAACTCCTTTTTCAATTTTGAAGGCGCCACAGATGGGCTGGCTCCATACGAAGACCTTGTGTATGAAAGAAGGGAGAACATTATCACCAATGTAGATTATGTGAATCCGCTAAGCGAAAAAACAAAGCTGGAAATGGGCCTTGAAGCCCGTCTTCTGGATACCGATAATCATTATAATACCACGAATGCCAGTTTTCAGGATTCCGATTATCAGTACAACCGGGATATTTATTCCTTTTATACCACCTATGGCCAGAATTTTGAAAAATGGTCTTACCAGGTAGGGGCTCGCCTTGAAAATTTCCAGGTGGATGCGATCTATAACGGCGAGAAAGTATTTGAAGACAATTATTTAACCATTTACCCTTCGGGATTTTTAAGCCATACGCCAGATGAAAAAAATACTTATCAATTAAGCTACAGCAGGCGGGTAGACCGTCCCGGTTTTGGACAGGTAAATCCCATCAGGGAAGTTAGCAGCCCAAGGCTTACCGTTACCGGAAATCCGGAATTAAAACCGCAGTTTACCAATTCCGTAGAATTTAATTACACCCGTAATTTTATAAATAAAGGCAGTATTACCGGTGGTGTTTTCTTCAGAAATATAAATGACGAAATTAACCAGGTGATCGTGGAAGACCAGGAAGAATCTGGATCATTACTGCTAGGCTATGATAATTTTGAAGATAACAATTCCTACGGACTTGAACTTTCGGCAAACTATAAATTCACCGACTGGTGGAGCACAAACACCAGTTTTGAAGCCTACAGCCAGGAGCTGAAAGGGGTGGTAGGCACCGAATACCTGGAGACCAATAATACCACCTTTAATTTTAGAACAAGCCATTCTTTTAAAGCCACAGATGACCTTACTTTCCAGTTATTCGGATTTTACCGCGGCTGGGATGAAGGCCTGCAAATGAGGATGAAGCCCATTTACTTTATGAACCTTGGCGGGCGCTATTCTTTTCTTGAAGACAAGGCCACAATTAGCCTGAACTTTAATGACATCTTCAACACCCAGGAGTACCGTTTTGTAGACGGAAGGCCTTTCCCTCAGCGCGGCAGGTTTAAAGGTGAAACTCAAACCGTTTACCTTGGATTTTCCTATCGCTTTGGAGGAGGAAAAAACAAGGCCCTTAAGCGTAAAAACCGCGATGATAATGAAGCCGGAGGCGGCGGAATGTTTTAACGATTTTGAGTTTCCTCCGAAAACTCAAGAAAAAAAGAAAAAGAGTTAAAAAGGTAAAAATTATGGCTCAAAGCATTATTTAAATACCTGTTAATCAGAGAGCAAAGGATTTATAAATTTATCAGTTTAATTTATTTGAATTAGCCAAAGTAAAAAGCCTGAATCAAAGTTGATCCAGGCTTTTTCAATTTTATCAGTTAAAATACTTTATACTTCTACTCCGTACATTTTCTCACGCTGCTCTTTTATTTTTTTGTCACTCATATATTCATCAAAAGAAAGATAACGATCTATGGCGCCATTAGGAGTTAATTCTATTACTCTGTTGGCCACGGTTTGGGCAAATTCATGGTCATGAGTAGTGAACAAAACAGTTCCCTTAAAATTCTTCAGCGAATTGTTGAAGGCCGTGATAGATTCCAGGTCCAGGTGGTTTGTAGGTTCATCCAGCATCAACACGTTTGCCCTTAACATCATCATTCGGCTTAACATGCACCTTACTTTTTCCCCTCCCGAAAGAACACGACAGGTTTTTAAAGCTTCTTCCCCACTGAATAACATTTTCCCAAGGAACCCGCGAATATATACCTCTTCCCTTTCTTCTTCGGTTTTTGCCCATTGGCGCAACCAGTCTACAAGTGTAAGGTCGTTATCAAAATATTCGGCATTGTCCACAGGAAGATAAGATTGCGTGGTGGTTACTCCCCAGGAATATTTTCCGGCAACTGCTTCCTGCCTGCCATTAATAATTTCGTAAAAAGTTGTCGTAGCCCTGGAATCCCTTGAGAAAACCACAACCTTATCGCCCTTGGCCAGGTTTACATTTACATTTTTAAATAGTGTCTCCCCTTCAATAGATGCTTCCAAACCTTCAATATTAAGGATCTGGTCTCCCGCTTCACGCTCACGTTCAAAAATAATGGCAGGATACCTTCTGCTGGAAGGCTTTATTTCTTCAATGTTTAACTTCTCGATCATCTTTTTACGGGAAGTCGCCTGCTTGGATTTTGCAACGTTCGCGCTGAAACGTTGGATAAACTCCTGCAGCTCTTTCTTCTTCTCTTCAGCTTTTTTGTTCTGCTGCGCCCGTTGCCTCGCGGCAAGTTGTGAAGATTCGTACCAGAAAGTATAATTCCCGCTGAAGTGGTTTATTTTCCCAAAGTCAATATCCGAAATATGGGTACAAACGGAATCCAGGAAGTGACGGTCGTGAGAAACCACGATTACCGTGTTATCGTAATTCGCAAGGAAATTTTCCAGCCAGGTGATCGCTTCATAATCCAGGTCGTTGGTAGGCTCATCCATAATAAGCACATCAGGATTTCCAAAAAGCGCCTGCGCCAAAAGCACTCTCACTTTTTGCTGCCCGTCCAGGTCCTGCATTAACATATAATGTAAATCTTCTTTTATGCCAAGACTGGAAAGCAGGGAAGCGGCACTACTCTCGGCATTCCAGCCGTCCATTTCTTCAAATTCTGCCTGCAGAAGCCCTACTTTTTCGCCATCAGCCTCACTGAAATCCTCTTTGGCATAAATTTCTTCCATCTCCATCTTGATCTTAAAAAGTGGCTTATTCCCTCTAATCACCGTTTCAAGAACAGGATATTCATCATACAGATTGTGGTTTTGTTCCAGGACAGACATCCTTTTTCCCGGTTCCAGGTGAACGTGGCCGGAAGTGGGATCTGATTTGCCTGCCAGGATCTTGAGAAAAGTCGATTTTCCGGCACCATTGGCACCAATTATTCCGTAGCAGTTCCCCTGGGTAAAGGTGGTGTTCACTTCATCAAAAAGAACACGTTTCCCAAACTGGACTGAAAGATTTGAAACTGAGAGCATAAGCTAAATTTTAGATCTAAATTTTTGCAAAAATAGCTAAATATGCAGTCTTTTCTAACAATTAACGTTTTGAAAATTCCTTTTAACGCCCGATTAACACTACCCGCCCCCTGCAGCTTATATATTTGATAAACCTTTAATACCGAAAATCCAAGTCTTCTCCTTAGATGAGACACTATCTAATCTCAATTCTCTCAGTAATTTTACTGGGTACTGCCTGTAACAGGTCAACTTCATCCAATAAAACTACTTATATAGGGGGGCAAATCGTAAATCCGAATGTGGACTATGTGATTTTGACCCAAAATAGTAATGACCTGGATACCCTTCCGCTTAATGAAGAAAACCAGTTTGGGAAACATCTGGAAGATCTGGAAGCCGGAATCTACACTTTAAAACACCCCCCTGAAAATCAGATTTTATACGTAGAACCCGGGGATAGCCTGCTTATCTGGCTGAACACCCTTCAATTTGACCGTTCTTTAAACTTTAGCGGAAGAGGTGGTGAAAAAAGCAATTTTCTCCTGGATATGTTCCTGAACAATCAGAGGGACAACGACCTTATTCTTTCTTATTATAAAATTAAACCTGAAAGATTCGCGAAAATCACAGATTCCATCAGGAAGGAAAGGCTTCAAAAACTAGAAAAACTGGAAAAAAGAGAGGAGTTTTCGTCAGATTTCAAAAACATTGCCCGTACGGTAATTGATTATGAATATTACGATTTAAGAGAACGCTACACCTTTTTAATCGAAAAATATTATCACGGCCTTACTTCTGAAGTTCCAGAGGACTTTTACGACTACCGAAAAAAAATCGATTTTAGCAACAAAGAGCTACAGAGTTACTATGTTTATACCAATTTAATAGACGATTATTTACGTTCAAAATCTATAGAAGGCTGCGACACCATCGCTAAGCCTTCACAAGATTGTTACGACCTGGCCAGCTACCATAATATAAAGCGCCGTATTATTCTCATAGATTCCCTTACCTCCCTGAGTAATATGAAAAATGAATTCCTGGACCGTCTTGCCACCCGTGGAATCACCATGGCAGATACAGAGGGAAGGGTAGATTCCATTCTGGAGGTATTGAAAGAGGTTAATTATGAGAACATGGAGCAGGCACAGGATTTAGCAGCCATTCATAGAAATTATTTCGTAGGAACTTCTGTTAATAATAATAAACTATTGAACACTTCTAAAGAAGTGATTGATTACCGTGGAATCCTTGAAAAGCCAACAATCGCCTTTGTGTGGTCTATACATTCGCCCAGCCATCATGTGTGGCAACATAAACACGTACGGGAACTCCGGAAAAAATATCCCGGCATAGATTTTCTCGGCATAAATATAGACGAAGGGGAAACCGAAGAATGGCTGAGCACCGTAGCAGCTAATAATTATAATAAAAAATTCGAGTACCAAATTACCAGCCGCAATATAGATAAGGAAGTATTCAGAAAATATATTTATAAGATTTTCTTTATAGATCCTTCAGGAATAATTGTAGATGGTGATGCTAAATTTCAAAGCCCCAATTTTGAAACCGAGATTCTGGAGTTCCTGAACCGCTGATCTTTTTACAGCAGAAAATTAAACATAAGGCTTTTAATACTCCCAAGCCCGGGAAAATTCCATTTTCAGGTATAAAGCTTTACTGAAGCTCACTATCTTCTTTCCTTTAATAATATTGGCTTTTTATCCCTTACACCACTTTTCTTTCTCCGTTCTTTTATGAAAGTTTTAAAAGGGCCACATCCATAAGTTGTTTATCTTATTAGGACTTGTTTATTAACCGTAAAAATTAAAAAATGGCAAATGAAAGTAAAAAAACAGTACTCCTTACCGGAGCTACCAGTGGCATAGGAAAAGCTCTTGCCCATGAATTTGGTAAAAATGGCTACGATATTATTGCGGTAGCCAGGAATGAGAAAGAACTTGAAAACATTACTTCCGAAATCCAGAATCAGCATGGAGTGGAAGTTTTCACTATTGTAAAGGACCTTGCCCACGACGGCGCAGGGCAGGAAGTATTTAATGAAGCACAAAAGGTAGACAGGACCGTAAATATTCTTGTTAACGATGCCGGGGTAGGCCAGCGTGGAAATTTTGTGGATATTCCTTTTGAAAAAGACCAGGAAATTATCCATTTGAACATACTTGCCCTCACCCAGCTTACAAAGCTTTATATGAAAGAAATGGTACAAAGAAACGAGGGAAAAATTCTGCAGTTAGGTTCTGTAGCAGGTTTCCAACCCGGGCCTTTAGTAGCCGTTTACCATGCCACAAAAGCTTATGTGGTTTCCTTCTCTGAAGCTCTGGCAACAGAACTGGAAGATATGGGAAGCGACGTGAGCATTACCTGCCTTTGTCCCGGCCCTACAGATACAAATTTCTTTTCCCGTGCAGACATGGAAAATACTGAAGTGGTGGCACATAAGGATAAATTAATGCAAACCCCTGAAGAAGTAGCCAAGGGAGCTTACAAAGCCCTGATGAACGGAGAAAGGATCTATATTCCCGGCGCTCCCAACAAGGTAATGACCTTTATAAGAAGGGCTATCCCGAAGAGCCTTCAGTCAAAAATGCAAAAGCAATTTTATGAAACTCATGAAGAATAACAGATAAACGTTTTATTTGGAAAACCAAAGCCCGGCTGGTGCCGGGCTTTTTAGTGTTTATGACATTAAAGTTTTGCCTGTTTACTTTTTAAAAGCAGATTTAATAAAAGATTCATTTTCTTTCATTTGCTCCTTTTGCGCAAACCCTGCAGGATTTGCCCCTCCTAAATCAGGCTTGCGGCCCTGAGGTGCTGCTTTTTCAAAAGTGAATTCTCCCTTGCCATCTATAGATTTTCCTTCACTCCACCTGCCGTGGGCATTGGAATCTCCACTAATGTGGGTAGAAAGGAAATTATAGTTGAAATTCGGATTTTCCTTCTCTTGCGGGAAACTATTTGGAATAGGATGAACATTTTCCGGCCCTCCAAGTTCTTCAAGAACGGCTAACCATTGGTTTTGGTGCATGGTATCCCTTGCGATAAGAAAAGACAGCATATCTTTCATTCCTTTGTCGTCGGTAGATTTCCACAGCCTTGTAGCCAGGAGTCTCCCGCTGGATTCTGCCATTACATTCGCATGCATATCGGCGGCAATATTACCAGTTCCAACTACCCAGGAACCATTAAAAGGAACGCCATTACTATCTGTAGCCATTGCAGCCATCCCGGTAGAAAGAATATGGCGTGGATCTGCACCACCCATTATTTGCTCCATAAAAGGATCTTTGGCAACTTCATCTTTAAGATCGTTGTCTGCCCCTTCCAGGTTTAAAGCTACCGCGGTAGCCAGCATTTCTATGTGGGCAATTTCTTCTGTACCGGTCTCAAGAAGCATATCTTTATATTTTACAGGGCCTCTTGCTCCCCAGGCCTGGAAGAGATATTGGAGGCAAACCCTTATCTCTCCTTCAATTCCGCCAATTGCCTGCTGTAGCATTCTGGCAAATTGCGGATTCGGTTTGTCGACTTTTACGTCGTACTGTAATTTTCCGTCGTGATAAAACATAATTTAATTGATTTTAGTGGTTAATAAATAAAAAAGCTTGTAGTATTTTTCGCTGCACCTCATTCCCTTTCTCCTAAAGAAAATCTTCTGGTACAGATCTGGCAAAGCATTTATCGCTTTTCCAACTCTGGGGTAAGCGGTTTTTTAGCCGTCATTAAGCCCGCTAAAACTTCAATTGCCCCAAGAATTACGAATGGCAGATAAACCCTGTCAGAAAAACCAAAAATCCAGGGAGCTGCAATTAAAAGTACCCCCGCCAGTATATCTATAGTAAGATGAACAGGCATTGGGATTAGGCCATAGGCTCCAAGTTCGTACACCGTAAGGAGACTGTATAATATTGTCCCTGCTCCCAGGACGATTGGTAAAATGGTAGCAGCCCCCTCTGGTAAATTAAAGATCCATGGAGATATAATTAGTAATACCCCCATCATGTAGTCCAGAATACCATGAATTTTTGTATTGATCATCTTTCAATATTTAAGTTGGTTTATAATTTATTCCTGGTACAGGAAGAAAATACACGGGGAGTAGTTGATTTTCTTCTTTTTTTTAAAAGCACTATAGTGTTCGAAGAATGTACCCGAAAAAGATAAGCGTGATGACTTCTTTTCGTTCTTCTGAAATCGAAATTAATAAAGAAAACAGGTAGTGGCTGTTAAATAATTGATAAACATAAGTTATTATAATATTTGATTGTAATAACTAATCTCTATGAAAAATAGACGGAATTTATGATTCATAGAACCACCAAAAAGGGAGAATGAATAAATGAGGATGGGTTAATAATTTACTCCCTTTCTATTGAATGTTCATACGAAACCTGCTCCCGGGAATGGCAGGAATACGGGACATCTTAATTTGTAAATCCTGTTTTGGCACTTCATAATCCATCTCTTTCACCAAAAGATTTATCGCAGCGCGGGTTATATTAATTGTTATCCATTCCCCCGCGCAACGGTGATTATGGTTATGATCTCCCCCGCCCTGCGGAATAAAATTAAAAGCGCTTCCATCCCAGTCTGCAAAACGTTCAGGATAAAAAATACCGGCATTGGTCCAGTTTCTCTCATCGTGGTTGGTGGCATACAAATCCAGCAGCACCCTTCTTCCCTTTTTAAAGCTAACGCCATTCCATGAAAATTTCTCCTTTACCATAGCAGCCACAAACGGAAAAAAAGGATAAAACCTCCTTACCTCCTGCACAAAATACAGGTCGAGATTTTCATGTTTTCCCCTCAGCCTTTTATAATATTGCGGGTGCTCATGCAGTGCCATAGCCGAAAAAACAATATATCGCGCGATTGCCACAATGGGACGTATCAGGTTCAAAATTTCTACCGCTACAATCTTTTTGTCCAGTAGCTTCCCATTCAAATCCCTGTGAAGGCTGAATTTGCCAAGAATAGAAGCTTCTTCCGGATTTTGTTTATTCTCTTTTCTTATTTTATCTACCAGTGCTTCAATCCATTTCTCCGCTTTCTTCCGGGCACGTCTTCCTTTGTAGTGACGTAAACCCACTCCTCCCGAAGAATCAATTAATTCAGAAAGCTGATTTGTACGTAACCTGATATCCTTTTCCGGCAAAGGCACCCCCACCCATTGGCAGCCAGCCTGGGTAAGGATTTTTTCGACTTCATCAAAGAGCACAATTTCTTCCTTAGTACGCCATTCAGGAATCTGCATCCTCCACAGTACCTCAAAATGATGCTGAAGCGAGCTGATAGAATCCCTGCTCATGCATTGCATAAACAGCTTTTTGCGCACCACATGCTCTTTGCCATCTAAACCCTGCACCCCTTTTTTCCCAAAAAGGGTCTTTTTAAAGCGGGAAGGAGTGGCGCCTTCTCTTTTGAATTTCTGCTGATCATAAAAAATTTCAGCTCCCTCCTCTCCCCTTACCACCAGTGTTTTTCTTAAAAGCAACCTCGTTTTTAGAACATCGGTATTTTGCTTCTCAAACTTCTTCTGAAAAAAAGGATAGCCTTCCCTCAATATTCCTAGTGTACTGTCCATGAAAATTTCTTTGCTACATTAATTTCAGCTGGAAACAACCAGCCGAATTTCCATTTAATTTAACTGAAAAAGATGAGCAGCTGCAGATATGTCTGGAGCTTAGCAAATGTTTAACTAAGCATATATGGACTGAAAAATTTTAACGGCGGAAGAAAAATGCTTTCTATTCAGGATTTTCATTCCTTAGCAGACTTTACATTTTTTCACTTTCGGTATTCATCCACCTGTCCCAAAATGTAAAATACAGGCCATAATTGGTTTTAAATTCTGTATGGTGATAGTGATGATGGGTGGCGCCAATAAATTGTTTGCCGATTTTGCTTTGCTGGAAGCGCTTCGGATAAATTTCAATATCTAAATGGTTTACTACACTGCTAAGCGTCATGAGCAAAAGATAAAATCCCAGCACATAAATATTTACAGGAATAAACAGAAGGATTAACGGAAGGATTATGGCTTCCAAAACCGATTCCCAGGGATGAAAAGAAAAAGAAGTCCACGGAGTCGGCGTAAAACTGTCGTGATGTACTTTATGGACTTTTCTGAAAACCCTGGGATGGTGCATCCAGCGATGTACCCAGTAATAATAGGTTTCATGAAGAAAAAGAATGATGGCAAGGCTAACGGGCATGTACCACAAACCGTAAGCAGAAATGTCAAGATATATGGCAGTAAAACCATTTTGCCAAAGCCAGTATAATATTGCCCCGGAAAAGGCAAAAATAGCCGAAGACCATACACTCCAGTAAATTTCCTTTTTCAACTGGCCTTTCCTGAGCTTTCTGCTGCTCAGGCGGTCATATTTAGCAGAATGCTTCACGTAGTAATAGTAGTAGAACAAGCCTGCGGCCATTAAATACCTGGAAAGCACAGCAACAAAAAAAATCAAAATCGAAATGAAGAAAAGTTCGGGCCGGTTTACGTCCAACAGCATAACATCTTTTAGGCATCAAATTACAAATAAAATTTTCTTCAACTGAACTCTGTCTTACAGAAAAATCATAAGCAAGAAAAGCTGATTGAACATCAGAAAAAAATATTATTAAACAAACGTTTAATTTAAACAATCGTTTAACTTTGCACCGTAATTAAAAAATGAAATGGAGTTAAACGAGAAACAAATTCAAATCCTGATGGTGGCAGAAAAGCTTTTTGCTGAAAACGGTTTTGATGGAACTTCCGTGAGGGCTATTGCAAAGGAAGCAGGCGTTAACCTCGCCATGATCTCATACTACTTTGGCTCTAAGGAAAAGCTGCTAAGTACCCTGCTGCTGTACAGGACGGCCGATTTTAAGATCCAGATCGCTTCTGTTTTAAGTGAAGACAGAGGGTTTATTGAAAAAGCCGAAACCATTGTAGGCCTTTTCATAAAACGCATTCACCGCAACCGGCGCATGTATAAAATCGTGCATTTTGAGTATTCCAACCTTAGCCGGAATGTGAATTTTAACCATTACGTAGAAAAAAAGAAGGAAAATTTTAAAGTTATCGAGGCTTTTATTAAAGAAGGCCAGGAAGCAGGGGTGTTTTCGAAAAAAATAAATATCCCGCTTATGTTTTCTACCATTACCGGCACCTATTTTAATTTTTACTATAACAAAAGGTTCTTTCAGGATATGCATAACCTGGAAGGAGAAGCATCTATAGACGATTATATTTTCAACATTTTAACCCCACATGTCCAAAAAACAATAAAAGCACTTTTAACTTATGAGGAGTAAACTCTTATTGCTTTCTGCCCTTTTTATTTTTGCTGCGGAAGGCATTAAAGCCCAGGAAAAACAGTTAGATCTGGAAGAAGCTGTAAATCTCGCCCTTAGCAATAGCGACGAGGCTAAAGCAGCAGAAGCAAACATCAATACCGCGAGCAATGAATTACAAAGCATTAAAAACAACCAATATCCGGATTTTGAACTTTCCGGCCAGTACATGTACCTTACAAATGCCGATGTAAACCTTCAGCTTTCTACAGGAAACGGAAATTCACAAGATCCTGAAACTCCTGAAGGTGAACCTACAGAAGCCACCACTCCGGAAATAAATCAGTTAATGTTAGGCCAGGCCAATCTTTCTTTACCTGTTTTTTCAGGCTTCAAATTGAAGAATTCTATTAAAGCGGGGAAAAATCAGCTAAATGCCGCGCAATCCAATGCTGAAAATGATAAGGAACAACTGGCGCTGCAAACCATCCAGAATTACCTTAACCTTTACAAGGCCAGGAAAACCGTGGAATTAATTGAAGAAAGTCTTAAAACCGCGCAACAGCGGGTAAAAGACTTTACCGCCATGGAACAAAACGGGCTATTGGCGAGAAATGACCTTTTAAAGGCACAACTTCAGGAATCCAACGTGCGCCTTAGTTTGCAGGAAGCCAGAAAGAATGCCGAAATCCTTAATTACAGGCTGGCCCTTAACCTAAAACTTCCTGAAGACACCAACATTGGGATTAATGAAGAGGAAGTTGGCGCAGCCGCCCTTCAGCAAACTTCAGAAGCATTGAGCAGGAGTGACCTGGAAGCCCTGGAATTTCAAAAAGAAGCGGCCAGGGATAATATAAAAATCGCGCAGGGCAACTACTATCCTTCCATTGGTTTGGTAGGCGGTTACATCGCGCTGGACCTGGAAAACGCCCTTAGCGTTTCCAACGCCATGAATATAGGAGTTGGCGTTTCTTATAACCTGGCTGATATTTTCAAAAATAAGAGCGAGGTTAAAGTTGCCAAAAGCCGTGCGCAGGAACTGGAATACCATCTGAACATGATGAAGGACCAGGTGAAACTTCAGGTGAAAAACGCTCAAAAAGATTATGAACTGGCAATGGAGAAACTTTCAGTTTATACAAAATCGGAAGAGCAGGCCATGGAAAATTACAGGATCGTAAAAGACAAATATGATAATGGCCTTCAGGATACCAACGACCTTTTAGAAGCCGATATACAGCAATTGCAGTCTAAAATAAACCTTGCCGTGGCCCGTGCAGAGATTTCAGAAAGATATTATGAACTGCTCAGGGCAAAAGGAACACTAATCAACAAATTCAGCAAATAATAAATCATTTTGACAAAAATGGAACAGAAGAAAAAAACAAACAAGAAATTCATCAGCATTATTGCCGTATTAATTGTAATTGGACTGGCATATGGTGGTTATAAATTTATCCATTCTCTTTCACATGAGAAGACAGACGATGCCCAAGTAGAGGCAAATATGACTGCCATAATCCCTCATGTGGGCGGATATGTTGAGAAAGTTTATGTTGAAGATAACGAGCAGGTAAAAGCGGGCGATACTTTGTTTGTTATAGATAACCGGGATTATCTTGTAAAACTTGAGCAGGCAGAGGCAAACCTTGCTGCAGCAAACAGCCAGCGTGGTGTGGCTGAAGCCAGTATTGGATCTTACCGGGCAAACGCTGCCGCTTCCACGGCGCAGGTTGGGTCTGCTTCAGAAAATATAGAAGCCGCAAAGATCCGCTTGTGGAGAGCACAAAATGATTTTAAGCGTTATGAGAATCTATATGAAAACCATTCTATTACCGAGCAGCAGTACGAGCAGGCTTTAGCCGAAAAACAGCAGGCAGAGCGGCAGCTGGAAGTTCTTAAAAATCAGCAGCAGGCAACTGCAAGCCAGCGAAACGCCGCGGTTTCCCAAACCGAAATTTCTGAAAAACAGGTTTCTGTTGCCGAAGCCAATATTAAAAGCGCGCAGGCTGCCCTGGATGCTGCAAAACTTAATATGGATTACACCGTAGTTACCGCTCCAATTGATGGCCAGTTATCTGAAGTTGATTTACAGGAAGGACAATTTGTACAACCCGGGCAGGCACTGTTTTACCTGGTGAATACAGATAAAAAATGGGTTGTTGCCAATTTTAAGGAAACCCAGCTGGAAAAAATGGAGCTTGGCCAGACAGTGGGAATTGAAGTAGACGCTTATCCAGATATGGAATTTGAAGGGAAAGTAAGTGCCTTCTCTCCGGCTACGGGTGCCAGGTTCTCCCTTTTACCTCCGGATAATGCCACAGGAAATTTTGTAAAAACCGTACAACGTCTTCCGGTAAAGATAGATTTTACCAATGCCAATGATGCTCAAAAATTGCAAAAACTGCGTTCAGGAATGAACGTGGAGGTAGACGTTCATTTAAACTAAACCATGCAGGAAGAAGAAAACAGCCTGGTAGAATATGGTTTCAGAAGGGTGATTATAACCATCACCGCAATTTTGTGCGCCCTTCTTGAAATTATAGATACTACCATTGTAAACGTAGCGCTTAATGAAATGCGCGGTAGCCTTGGCGCCACCCTTACAGACATTGCCTGGGTAATTACCGCATACGCCATTGCCAACGTAATTATAATTCCAATGACCAGCTGGCTCTCCAAGCAGTTTGGCCGCAGGAATTATTTTGCGGCTTCCATTATTATTTTTACCGTCGCCTCTTTCCTCTGCGGAAACGCGACCAATATCTGGGAGCTGGTAGCCTTCAGGTTCATCCAGGGTATGGGTGGTGGTGCCCTGCTGGTAACGGCACAAACGATTATAACTGAAAGCTATCCGCTGAAAAAACGGGGGATGGCACAGGCAATTTACGGAATGGGAGTTATCGTTGGCCCTACCCTTGGGCCTCCTTTGGGAGGATACCTGGTAGACCACTTCTCCTGGCCCTATATTTTCTATATCAATATTCCTATTGGTATCATGGCGACCTTTCTTACCATCTTATATGTAAGAAGTCCTAAATATGGGGAAAAACTAAAGGCCAACCAGGTGGACTGGTGGGGAATAGCTTTACTTGCAACCTTTATTGGCTCCCTACAATTTGTACTGGAACACGGGCAACAGGACGATTGGTTTGACGATTCACTAATTGTAAGCCTTAGTATTGCTTCGGTTTTTGGACTAATCCTGTTTATATGGCGGGAACTGGTGTACGAGCATCCCGTGGTAAACCTACGGGTGCTGCGGGACAGCAACCTGGCCATGGGAACCGTAATGACATTTATCCTTGGATTTGGCTTATTTGGTTCCACCTTTATAATTCCCATTTACACCCAGTCCATTTTAGGATGGACAGCCACCGATGCCGGATTGTTGCTAATCCCCAGCTCGATAACCACGGGACTAATGATGCCAATAATTGGTAAATTACTGGAACGCGGAGTGCAGCAAAAATTTCTGGCAGCCGCAGGTTTTACCATTTTCTTTGTCTACAGTTATTGGATGTACAACCTTATGACGCCAGATACGGGATCAGAATTAATGTTCTGGCCTTTGGTGGTAAGAGGAGTTGGATTGGGATTACTGTTTGTGCCCATTACCACGCTTTCGCTCTCTACCCTGCAGGGTAAGGATATAGGTGAGGGAGCCGCTTTTACCGGAATGATGCGGCAGCTGGGAGGATCTTTTGGAATTGCCATTATCACCACCTTTATTTCCAGGCTTAATCAGCAACACCGGGTGGACCTTATTCCTAATATTTCAAGCATCAACTTCCAGGTGCAGGAAAGGATTGAGGGCTTAAAGCAAATGTTTATTAGCAAAGGTTACAGTGCAAACGAGGCTTTAAGCCGGGCATACGAAATTTTGAACGGAAGTATTATGAAGCAAAGTACTGTTCTTTCCTACATGGATGTTTTTCTCTACCTGGGCATCTTGTTTTTAATCTGTGTACCCTTTGTGCTTCTTATTAAAAAAGGGGCGGGAAAAGTAGATACGTCATCTGTGCATTAATCTCTCCCCAAAGTTTAATGTTGGATTAAGCGGATTTTCTTTTGAAAGAAAATCCGCTTTTTTTTCCGCAGAAAGTATTTCCGCAGAAAGCTCATTATAATAAACTCCTCTTAAACAGTTGCTTTAGCGTGAGTATATAATTACCTTTAGCAGAAATAACACATGAAAAGGCTTTTCCTACTACTCCTACTCTTCGCTATTGCGGGCTGCAATTCGGCCAAAATTGTCAATACCGAAAAACCAGGGGAAATGAGTGAGCGGCGTATAGAAGACGTTGTTATTATAGGAGTTACTTCCAATGCCCCGGCAGGAAGCTTCTTTGAAAACCGGTTGAAAAAAGCCTTACAAAAAGAAGGAGTACATGCTGTTCCGGCTTACGATTCTTTAGATTTCTCTTTTCCGAATATTAAAAAAGCTGAAGAAGAACTGGAAATTTCGGGAGAAGAACTTTGGAATAGAGGTTTTAAGACCATCCTGATTAGCAAAATTGAGAACGTGGAGGAACGGCCAAATTTTTTCCAGTTTTTAGGCAGCATATGGGGAAGTAATCCTGAAGTCCGGGAAGATGCTAAAATTGAGAAAAAATCGGCCCCGGTTGAAGAAGGCTTTAACAACAGCAAAATTTACCATTCCAATACTGAAGTTTATGCCTTAACCGAAAATGGAATGGTACTCATCTGGAGTTGTTCCCTCGAGCTTAAAAATCCCCGAAAATTTAAAAGCAGCGTTAAGAAATACATCAGGACACTTATAGAAGCCATGGAGCAGGATAATATTCTTCCAGGCAACTAAATTTTTTAACATCAATCGCTGTTATTTTTCCAAAAGATGCTCCAGGCCTTCTTCTTGAAGTATCCTTTCAGTAAAAGACAGAACTTTCCTGCGGTTTTCACCAAACCTTCTTATAAACGAAGCTACGCGTTCTTCTAAAAATTCATGCCGCTTATATACAAGTTCAAAATCCTGAATTCCGGGATTCTCAATAAACCTTTGCAACATAACGGCATGGGTTTTTACTTCAGCAATAAGTTGATTAAGCTTTTCAGCAGATTTTACAAGATCGTTTTCAATTTTCCTAATGGACTTCAGGTTATCATTATCCTCAATCCAAATAGCATATTTACCCATTAAGCGCTTCAGAAAGAAAAGGTCCTCCCTGTAAAATTCCAGGCTGTTTTTGCAGCGGCCGGTAAGGCAGTAAAGTTGCGTCCACCTGTTTCCTGAAGAACATTGCCTGTCCTGGAAATACATTGAAGTAGTCATAATACCTTTTTTTAATATTTGTTGCTAAAGTATTGGAATACTACTTCTTAAAATATGACAAAAATCATCTGAAGGATTTTTTCGCTAATTTTAAGCAAAGGAATCAAGATGCGAAAACTGAAAACCATTGAGGATGTTTTAGCAGAACTGGATGAGATTATCAAAATTTCAGAAGAAAAGAACGATCCCCTCGGCTATTTTGCGGTGCTTTACCGGCGCGTTACCTGGAAGGTAAAAGAAGGTATTTCCCTAAACCAATTTGACGACGGGGTACGAATGGAGCAACTGGATATTATTTTTGCTAAAAGATATCTTGATGCCTACTACAACAGAAGCTCCGGCAACATAAGCCAATCCTGGGAGAAAGCTTTTGCACTTTCCCGCAATTACTGGCCGGTAATTTTGCAGCATCTCCTAATTGGCATTAATGCCCATATAAATCTCGATTTGGGGATTGCCGCGGCACAAGTTTCCAGGCAAAGGCAGATGCTGCATCTTGAGCATGATTTTAACAGGATAAATGCGATCCTGGCTTCCCTGGTGGAAGAAGTACAGCAAAATATGTCGTCCATCTGGCCCCCGCTTAAAAGGATCCTCTTAAAAACAGGAGAATATGACAACCTGCTTGTAGATTTCAGCATGAGAATAGCCAGGGACGGGGCGTGGCGGTTTGCAAACACCCTTGCTGCAACACCAGAAAAAGGCTGGAAGGAATGTATTGCCATTAGGGAAAGCCGTGGCGGCAAAATCTGGTTTAATTAGCAATCATAAATTTTCTGTAAAAATATTGCTCGGGATTATAAGGCTTGGAGAGATTGGTTCTGTTGCTGAAAAAATTAAGAAGCTGAAATATATAGACCTGAATGAGAACAATTCCAAGATTTTAATTTGAACTCTTGTGTTACATAAAAATTAAGCAACATGAAAAAAATACGCATTCTTTCCATTGACGGGGGCGGGATTAGAGGCATTCTGCCCGGTACGATCATTACTTATTTTGAAGAACAAATCAGGGAAAAGACGGGCAATGCCACGGCTTACATTGGAGAATATTTCGATTTTATCTCCGGAACCAGCACCGGCGGAATTTTATCACTCATCTATCTTTGTCCCGATAAAGAGGGAAATTACAAGTTCAGCGCAAAAGAAGCTTTAGATCTCTACCTGAAACTGGGAGGTGAAATTTTTAATGTAAGCCTGAAGAAAAAAATTGAAAGTATGGGCGGCATCTGTGATGAGAAATATGAGGCAAAAGACCTGGAGTATGCCCTGGACCAGTATTTTGGAGAAAAAGTGCTGAGTGAACTCCTAAAACCCTGCCTGGTTTCCAGTTATGATATACGAAACAGGAAAGCACATTTTTTTACCAGCCTGGATGCCAAAAGCGAACTTTACAATTATCGGCTAAAAGATGTGGCCAGGGCAACCTCTGCCGCGCCAACTTATTTTGAACCGGTAAGGATAAATTCCCTCTACGGCACCCCTCATGCCCTGGTAGATGGAGGGGTATTTGCTAATAATCCCGCTTTATGCGCTTATGCCGAAGCACGCACCATCCGCTTTTCTGAAGTCCTGAATACTGCTGAAAAACCCGATAAACCATCGGCAAAGGACATGTTGATTGTTTCTGTTGGAACGGGATCTGTAAAGCAGCCTTATCCTTACGAAGATTATAAAGATGCCGGGGTTTTAAAATGGATCAACCCGCTAATTGACATTATGATGAGCGGTAATTCTGAAACAGTAGATTATCAGTTAAAAAAAATATATGATACGCTTCCGGTTGAAGATTGTGAAGATTATTACCGCATCCAGCCGGAGTTAATACACGCAGATAGCGCTATGGACAATGCCAAACCCGAAAATTTAAAAGCTTTACATGAAGATGGACTGGCAGCCGTAGAAAAAAACAAAGAACAGCTGGATGAAATTGTGAAAAAGCTGATTGAGAATCATTAAAGGAGTTGTCCCTGATATTTCTGTAGAACTTTTTATCTTAGAAATAAATTACAGGAAGTGGCAGCTATCATTTCACTATTAATCATTATTTCCTTTTCCCTGCTTACCACCCGTATCGGCAGCCTGGCATTAATCCACACCGGCCTGTCTAAGGAAACTGCAAATTTCCAGGCACGTTCGGCTTATTTGGGAGTTGGTTTTACCACAAAAGAATCTGAAATGGTGGTAAACCACCCGGTAAGGAGAAAAATACTTACCGTACTTATTTTTCTTGGAAATGCGGGAGTTATCACCACTATATCTTCAGCTATTTTTAGTTTCATTTCCCTGGAAGATTCCGGATTCTTCTCCTGGGAGGTGCTGGTATTATTTCTAGGGCTTGGCTCCCTTATATTTTTGTCGCAAAGCAGGTGGGTGGATAAAAAGCTATCGGTTATCATCAATAAAGCATTAAAAAAATACACCAGCCTAAATGTAAAAGATTATTATAGTTTGCTCCATTTATCTGAAGATTACCGCGTAACCGAGATCAAGGCACGGGAGCACGACTGGATTACCGGAGCCCCGCTTAGCCAACTCGAATTACATACTGAAGGTTTACTTGTACTGGGAATTAAGCGTTCAAACGGGGAATATACAGGTGCGCCAACAGGAAAAACGAAAATCAACAAAGATGATGTGGCGATTATTTACGGGTCCTCTTCCCGTCTCCAGTCTTTAGACGAAAGAAAACAAGGACCCCTGGGGGATGAGGAGCATAGTAAAGCCAAGCAAGAAAACTCTGAAGTCCTTCATGAGCCTGGAGAAAGGGACTAGAAAAATTTCAGGAATTCTCTTCCCGGAGCAACTTTATTTATCTGAAAAATGATGTTTTAAGAGTACAGGATTAATGATAAGCTGTATCCATGCCCAGTTATTGGTATTATCAGTGCTCCTCCCTGCCTTGATAAGGCTCATACTTTCTGAAGCAAACATATGGGAATATCCAATATTCATTTGCACATCCTGCATGATCTTTTGGGTATACACCGCATCCAATTCAGTTCCCAGGTATCGGTCTGCATTTTCAATTAATTCAGCATTTGAAGAAAAATAATGGCCTTTAAGAAGCAAAGAAGATTTTTCACCGGTTCTAAAAACAATCTTTCCATAAAAATCATTTAAACCAACGCTATTTGCATGATTTCCTACGTAGAAATAATCCATAAATCCATTAAACTTATGATTGGTCCCATACAAGGGGAAAAAAGAATGGTTTTCTCCTGTAGCGTTTTGGCCTGTTCCACTTAAAATTTCCATTCCCATACCAAAAAGCGTCTTTTGAGGTTTATAAGAAGCATCTAAGGCAAACTGGTAGGCGCTTAAATCCCGGGAAGGAGAGGCTTTGCCAAATTGATAATATGCGCTTCCTGAAAATTTTAAATCCTTTAGTGGAAATTCAAAATAGGTTCCCGCCGTCTGCCGGTTGTAAACCCCGTCTGCCAGTTCATTATTCTCATCCAGAAATTGCTGAAAGCCATTATTGAGGAACAATAAACTTAAAGCCGAATTTTGCCAGTTTTTGCTGAAGTGTACATATTGCATGGTTTTATAGCTAAAAAACCCTGAAATTGTATAAAGTGTGCCCAATTGCCGTTGGTTTTCCTGGCTGTAAGCAAATCCAAGATCTATTTGAAGCCCTTCCCTGCGATATTTAAGCAAAGCGGCATCATGGAATCTCCCCTGCATTGCCCAATCCAGCCCGCCAAAAATCCGCTGATCGTCATAAGATATTACTTGCCTGCCCAATTTGGCAAACCAGTGTTCACTTAATTGCACTTTGGCCCATGCCTGGAACAAAGAAAAGGAATCATTGGCATCATAATCCAGGATTTGCCGTGTATCTCCCCAGGTACTTACGTCCTGCAGACTTAGAAAAACCTGCAGCCTTTCTGCTGAATATCCCAAATTAAGGCGTGATCGCTGTACTACAAAGGCTGCAGGATCTGCATCATCAGGAAAAAGGTTTCCAAACCCATGCCGGTATTCAAAACGGGGCCTTAGATCTACATCTATAGAAAAGTTCTGGGAATTTGCTGTTGTTACAAGAAAAAACAGGAATAGGAAATAATAGTTATTTTTCATGGTTGGAAGTTTAGATGAAGGTCAAAAATATCAAAATCCCTCAAAACTAAGTATAATTACTTAATTTTATTTTTATATTTAAGTACTAATACGGTATATTTGAAAAACAGAAGACGGTATATATGATTCCTGTAAAAGAAGCCTTGGCATTGATAGCACAATGGACACCCCGCCTAAAGATCATTGAAACCGATCTTATGGACGGAATAGATATGGTACTGGCTAAGGATGTTTATTCCCCCCTTAATATGCCTCCATTCCGGCAATCTGCCATGGATGGTTATGCAATTAAATGGAGCAACAAAGAGAATTATAAAATTATTGGAGAGTCAAAAGCCGGAGATAATAGGCAATTTCAACTTAATGAAGGAGAAGCGGTACGCATATTCACCGGGGCCATGGTTCCAAAAAATGCCGATACTGTTGTTATCCAGGAACACGTAGAAGAAGCTTCTGAAAGAATACGTATTAAAAAAATGCCTGCCAAAGGAGCCAATATTCGGGAAGAAGGAGAGCAGATACTTAAGGGGGTAAAGGTTTTAGAGAAAGGAAGCCAGGTAAATGAGGCTTCTATAGGCCTGCTTGCCGGCCTTGGTCTTAAACAAATAAAGATTTTTAAACCTCCTGAAATTGGGCTAATGGTAACAGGAAATGAACTACAACAACTGGATGAGCCACTTGCGCCTGGAAAAATATATGAAAGTAATTCCCTTATGCTAAAGGTAGCTTTAAAAAGGAACAATTTCCCGAAGGTAAAATTTTACCAGGCAAAAGATAATGCCAAAGAAACTGCCAGACTTATAAAAGAAGCTTTAGCAAATAACGATGTATTATTGATTTCAGGAGGTATTTCTGTTGGGAAATATGATTTTGTACAACAGGCACTTCTGTCTAACGGAGTAAAGGAAATTTTTTATAAAGTTAATCAGAAACCGGGAAAACCATTATGGTTTGGAACCAAAGGTGAAAAGAGGATTTTTGCCCTGCCAGGCAATCCTGCCTCCAGCCTTATATGTTTTTACCTATATGTTCTACCTGAACTTATGAGACAGAAAGGTTGGACACCCGGCCTTAACACAGGCAGGGGAAAACTTGATAAAAGCCTTAAGAACAATACTGGTAAAAGCTTATTCCTGGTTGCTCAGGTTGCTGGGGGCGCAGTTCACATTTTAGACGAGCAAAATTCGGCTAATTTGTTAGGTTTTACACGAGCTAATGCGCTGGTTCATATTCCGGAAAACATGAGTCGTGTTAAAGAAAATGAAACCATTGAATATCTGGATCTTGATTATAATTAGAAAGATCATTCTCTTTTTCAACAGTAATAATATTGGATTATGATCAATAAAAATACCATCAGCGCCTTCGTGCTTTGTGGCGGTAAAAGCAGCAGGATGGGGACAGAGAAAGGCTTTGTTAATTATAAAGGAAACAGTTTTATAGAATGGAGCATAAAGGCTATTGAACCATTTACCAGCAATATTAAACTGGTTACAGGAAATAAGGATTATGAGCAATTCCCATATCCTTTACTGAAAGATGACATTGAGGAAAAAGGCCCTGCCGGCGCAATTTTTACCGCGTTAAAAACAAATACCTCTGATTGGAATCTTTTCCTGAGCTGCGATATGCCAGGAATTTTGCCCTGGATTATAGAATATCTAATCACAAATGCAGATCCACAGGCATCAGTATCGTTTTTAAATGAAGCCGGAAGAGATTATCCTCTTGCCGGACTATATCATCAAAAATGCCTTCCGGTTTTTTCTGAAGCAATTAAAAAAGGAAACCTGCGCTTAATGAAGATATTGGAAAAAGTTGATTTTAAGCGGGTTGAGATGCCTGCTTCTCAAAAGAGATTTTTGAATAATGTGAATACAAAAGAAGAATTAGAACATTTAATAAATACACAACATGAAGATTCCCTCTAACATAAATCCAAAAGTGACACTTGTAGGCGCAGGTCCCGGCGATCCTGAATTATTAACTTTAAAAGCAGTCAAAGCTCTAAATAATGCCAAAGCCGTTCTTTATGATGCGCTGGTAAATGAAGAAATTCTTGAACATGCGCCGCATGCGGTAAAATTGTTTGTAGGAAAGCGCAAAGGCTGCCATGCTTATATGCAGGAGCAAATAAATGAACTTTTAGTGGCTTATGCCCAGCGTTATGGAAATGTGGTAAGGCTAAAAGGCGGCGATCCTTTTGTTTTTGGCCGTGGCCGCGAAGAAATGAATTACCTTTCTAAAGCGGGCATTCCTTCTGAAGTGATGCCGGGGATATCCTCGGCACTTTCTGTCCCTGCAAGTCTTGGAATTCCCGTGACTCATCGTAAGGTTGCGGAAAGTTTTTGGGTAATTACAGGAACTACTTCAAATCATCAGTTATCTGAAGATGTAAAACTTGCCGCCAAATCCAATGCCACGGTAATCATTTTAATGGGAATTAAAAAACTTGCTGAAATAGCTGAAGTTTTCCGCAGAAATGGAAAAGGCAATACTGCAGTGGCCATTATTCAGAATGGTACAAGAAAAGATCAGCGTAGCATTACAGGCAATATTTCGAATATTGCGGAAAAGCTGGCACAACAAAAAATATCCTCACCCGCTATTATTGTTATTGGTGAAGTTGTAAATACGGTGGCAGGAAATCCGGCAACATTTTTGGAAGATGAATTTATTTATCAGAACTTGGATATTGCCACGATTTCTGCGTAAATTAAAACCTGAAAAAGAAAAAGAATGATTTCAATCAAATATTTTGGCGCTGTTGCTGAAGCTACCAAGCGGCCATCAGAAAACCTGGAGCTTAAAAGTTCCAGCCTGGAAGATGTACTTAAAGAGCTTCACCTTAAGTATAACCTTAAAAACATTCCCGTTAAACTTGCCCTTAACCAGGAAATAATTAATTCTACTGAAGGAGTCCAGGTAAAGAAAAATGATGAACTGGCGGTTTTACCGCCATTTGCAGGAGGTTAATATGGAAAGATATTCCAAACAGACAAACCTGAAAGAAATAGGACTTACAGGACAGCAAAAATTAAAAGATGCCAAAGTACTGGTAGTGGGCGCGGGCGGACTTGGTTGTGCTGTACTCCCCTATCTTGCTTCCGGCGGAATTGGAACAATCGGGGTTATTGACGGGGACAAAGTTGAAGAGAGTAACCTTCCCAGGCAGGTGCTTTATTCCGAAGAAGCTGTAGGAAATTATAAAGTAAAAGAAGCCGCCGCACGAATACATCAGTCAAATTCAGCAGTGAAAATTGCAGTTTTCGATGAATTTCTTACTGCAAAAAATGCCTTGGAAATTATAGCTGACTACGATCTTATAGTTGACGCTACGGATGCTTTACCGGTGCGGTACCTTATTAATGATGCCTGCGTACTTAAAGAAAAACCTTTTGTTTACGCATCGGTTTATAAGTTTGAAGGCCAGGTTTCGGTTTTTAATTATAAGGGCGGCCCCACCTATCGTTGTCTATTTGACGATGAAAACCAGAATGTGCAGAATTGTGAAGAAGCAGGAGTTTTGGGAACAACAGTTGGCCTTATTGGAATGCTTCAGGCGAATGAAGTGATGAAAATCATTTTAGGTGCTGGCGAAGTACTTTCAGGAAAGTTGTTGATTTATGACATGCTGAATAACAGTCAGCATAATTTCAGATTTAAAAAGAACGAAAATATTAAGATTGATGCGGAATTTTTTCAGCGGAAACATTTAAGCAGGTTTCAGCAGGAAACCGGTTTTCGGGAAGCTGTTTCTGAAGCAAAAATTTTACTGGATGTGAGGGAAGCCCATGAACAACCCCAGCTGGACTTGCCTAACCTGGTGCAGCTGCCGCTTTCGAAATTAGCAGAAAATGCGCACCGGCTAAATAAAGATGATGAAATAAGAATTTTCTGCCAGAGCGGGATTAGAAGTTTAAAAGCGCTGGAAATCCTAAAAAATAAAGGCTTCAGCAACCTTAAAAGCATTAAAGGAGGCGTAAATGCCTTCTACAAAGAAATAAAGAATGAAGAAAAAGAAGAACGTGTTTATTGACGGGGCAATTTCCGCAGATTTTATTGCGGAATCCATTGCCAAACATCAGACTAAAACCAATATAGGCGCACATAATATTTTCCTGGGCCAGGTACGGGCAGATGAAGTGGAAGGAAATAAAGTTACCGCTATAGAATATACCACTTACCACGAAATGGCCGAGAAAAAACTGGAAGAAATCAGGGAAAAAGCCTTCGAAAAATACGAGCTTACCTGTATGCATATTTACCACAGCCTGGGAACCATTAAAGCAGGCGAAATTTGCTTTTTTGTATTTATTTCTTCAAAAAGGCGCAAACAGGTATATGCCGCCACAGAAGAACTGGTGAATTTAGTAAAGGAGGAAGTGCCCATTTTTGGGAAAGAGATTTTTGAAAATGAAGAACACCAATGGAAGGTTAACACGCATTAAATGGTAGACATTACCCACAAAATTAAAACGCTGCGCACGGCAGTTGCCGAAGCTTTTGTACAGGTAAGCAAACAGGAAACCATCGATGCCATTAAAAATAAAACCGTACCTAAAGGCGATGTGTTGGAAATGGCAAAAACCGCCGGCCTTTTTGCTGTAAAAAATACTCACAATACCATTCCCGATTGCCATCCTTTGCCCGTGGAATTTACTTTGGTTAACTATGAAATTGAAGATCTAAAGATCAGGATTATTTTTACCGTAAAAACCGTTTATAAAACAGGAGTTGAAGTGGAAGCCATGCACGGCGCCTCGGTTGTTGCGCTTACCATGTATGATATGCTGAAACCTATCGACAAAAAGATCGAAATTCAGAATATCCGGCTGGTGGAGAAAAAAGGCGGAAAAAGCAGTTTTGGCAATCAGAGTAGAAACCTGAAGGCCAGCGTTATTGTTTGTTCCGATTCTATTTCTGAAGGAAAAAAAGAAGACCGTGCCGGGAAGGCAATTATTGAAAAACTGAAGAAAAGCGATGTAACTATACATTCCTACGAAATAATTCCGGATGAGCTTGAAATAATAAGGAATAAAGCCTTGGAATATGCTGAAAGTTGTAACCTTGTAATCTTTACAGGAGGAACAGGATTATCCTTTCGGGATGTAACCCCGGAAGCCCTGGAACCTATCCTGGAAAGGAGAATTCCGGGAATTGAAGAGGCAATTAGAAGTTATGGGCAGGAAAGGATGCCCTACGCGATGCTCTCCCGAAGTGTGGCGGGCACTATA
This sequence comes from Autumnicola tepida, assembly GCF_031846485.1. Lineage (NCBI taxonomy): Bacteria > Pseudomonadati > Bacteroidota > Flavobacteriia > Flavobacteriales > Flavobacteriaceae > Autumnicola > Autumnicola tepida. Next base: position 56,640 of record NZ_JAVRHQ010000013.1, on the reverse strand, counting down.
GGCAATACGCTGCTGTTGGCATTGCCGGGATCCACTAAAGGAGCCAGCGAATCTATGGATGCTGTATTTCCTCATTTACTGCATATCTTTAAAATTTTAAGGGGGGCAAAACACGATGATAATGACTAAGACGACGAAGATATTACAGGATTCATTTGGACGGGAACATAATTACCTGCGCATTTCGCTTATCGAAAAATGCAATTTAAGGTGCGCCTATTGTATGCCGGCTGATGGCGTTCCGCTCACTCCAAAAAGTCAGTTAATGACGGCTGAAGAGATTTTTGAAATTGCAAAGACATTTGTGGCCCAGGGAGTGGATAAAATACGTCTTACCGGCGGGGAACCTTTGGTAAGAAAAGATTTTGCTGAAATTTTAAAAAACCTTGCTACACTACCGGTAAAGCTTTCCATTACCACCAACGCAGTGCTTACCGATAGGTTTATTGAAGATTTCAAGAAGTATGGATTAAATGATATAAACGTAAGCCTGGATACGCTGCTTCCGGAAAAGTTTAAGATGATTACCCGGCGGGACCAGTTTAAAAAAGCCTATGATAATATTCAGCTGCTTATAAAGGAAGGTTTTAATGTGAAAATCAACGCGGTTTTGATGCAGGATTTTAATAAAGATGAAATTGTGGATTTTGTGCTGTTCACCAAGAACCTGCCAATCACTGTACGATTTATCGAATTTATGCCATTTGACGGTAACCGCTGGAACAGGTCTAAACTGGTAACCGAAAAGGAAATTCTGGAGCAGGTGGAAAATTTCTTCGGAAGTAAATATTTACAAAAACTGGAGGACGAACAAAATTTTACCTCCCGTAATTATAAAATTGAAGGTTTTGAGGGCAGATTTGGAATTATAAGTTCGGTTAGTAATCCTTTTTGTGATGGTTGTAACCGTATAAGACTCACCGCAAATGGTAAGATTAAAAACTGTCTTTTTTCCAACCACGAAACAGATGTGTTGGGCGCGCTTCGGGAAGGGCAAAACCTGGAGGAATTAATCTCCAATTCTCTCTTTAAAAAGAAAGCCGTTCGCGCAGGTATGGACAATTTCGAAAAATTGAACGACCCTGAGAGGCATACCAAAAACAGGAGTATGATTACGATTGGGGGGTAAAGTTGATTCTTTAGAATGCATAAAGTTTAATACCTACAAGGTCTTAAAGACCTTGCAGGATCAAACCCAGTTTCCTGCAAGGTTTGTAAAACCTTGTAGGTCCTGCAATCCAAAATAAAACTAGAGGATAAAATAAAAAATTTATTAAACCGACTATCCCCGAGGCAAACCGTAGATGTATTTCGCCCGTTTCATTTTGGCCTCGGGCAAAAAACCGAAATTTTGTATTATCCCTCATCCGGAACTGCGAAAAGCAATTCCGACCTCTCCCCAGCGAGAGGTTAAGCGGGACCCGAGGTTCAAGCCGCCGGGGAATTTTGTAAATAAAATAACCTTGGCAAATAGCATTATCTTGAATAGCGGTAATTAATTCCCTTTCCCTTCAAATACACTTTTAAAAACTTCAATTACGACATGCCGGGACTAAAGCCAATATTGCTGTTAGTCTCTAAAGGTAGAAATACCAAATAATAAAAAATATTACAGCGACTATACCTACAAGGTCTTAAAGACCTTGCAGGATCAAACTCCCTTTCCTGCAAGGTTTGTAAAACCTTGGAGGTCTGCTGCAACTAGCAAATACGCTCACAGCGGATTGATGAATATTAAAAATGAAAAAGCATCAACTAATCAGCAGTGGTAGCTGTTAGTTCTTTTTTTCTTTTTTAAAATGGAACCTGAGTTACTGGTTTAAATTCCTTCCTTCAGCACAAATTACAAAACCTTCAGTTATAGTAAAATTAGTCTACCTGCCTGGTAAAAGTTTTGCTGATAAAATGGGACTTTGGGGCATCACAAACCGCACAAGTATACTCTTCAGCTAAATCCTTAAAAGCAACTCCGGGTGGAATTTCCTGTGTTTCATCCCCATAAGTTTCATCATATACCGTAAAACATTCGCGGCATTGATAAACCTGGGTTTCCACAATTTCTTTACGGCGATTTTCAGTTGTTTCCTCTTCTTTTTTATTACCCAGTTGTTCAAAATACATCTGGCTAAGTTCCATCAACAAACGGGGCAGTTCTACCTGGTCCACATCCTGAACATGGGTGATATATTCCCGGGTATTAGGATCAAAGTTTTTAGCGTAAAGCAAATTGTAAGTATCACGAATTTCAAATTTGCTCAGGTGCCCGGGAGTGGCATTTTTTTCTATAACCACAGACGTAAAATAATAAACCCGGCGGGTGTAATTGGCAATTCCGAAGGTTAGGCCGTAAGTGCTTATGTCGTTCTGGTCAAAATTGGCGACCAGGTATTTCTTAAGTTTCAGGGCCTCTTCGTTATCCACAGGCAAATGCCAGTTAAGTTCCAGCATAGAATGCCTTACATTTATCCCAAATTTACCAAGCAGCTTTTCCCACTGAAGTTTGGATTCTGCAGGAATTCCTTTCACTATAAAAGATTTCCAGGGAGTGATACAAATCCGGCCAATTTTGGATTCGGCGCAAAGGTCGCACATCGCTTTTAAGAATTCCAGGTCATATTTATTGTTTCTCCAATATAGCCCCAGCCAGTATTTGCCGGTAATTGTGCGGTTCATCCCCTCGTAATAAGGAAAAGGATAAAAAGGTACCTGCAAAGGTTTATCAACAGTGCGGTTTTCTGTCTCTACGGCATCGCTTACCAGGTCAAAGATCATTTCTACATCCTGGGGTTCCTCCTGAAGGATATTTTCTATAGCCTGCCCGGTTTTACCTATATCCCAGCTATAGATTAAGGCGGGATACATTTCGGCTTTGTCCCAATTGGGCAACCTTACATATAAGTACCAGTAATCTTCATGTTCTGAAGCAATAAAATTCAGGTGTCCGGTAAAAAGTGGTACAAGCCGCTGCTTGGGTTCGGTAATATTTATCTTCAGGGAAGGCTCGTACCTTATCTGTTCCAGGATATAAAGGTAACGGTCGCCGGTAATCCATGAGGTGGTTGGGAAAATATCTGTTGAAACATACGAGGAAACGATGTTTTCTATAGGCTCTGCCAGCGATTTAACAATACGCAGATTTTCAAACCTGCTCAATTCCTCTTCGTTTAAATGTTCCGGAAAAAGAATGTCCTGCCGGGAGCCGAAAGAAATGGTTTTTAAACCTGCCTTTTCTGCAGCATCTGCAATTTGCTTTAATTCTGCGGGAGAAAGCACTCCTCCTTTTATCAATATTCGTGGAAGGTTCTTTCTCATACCAGTTCTTTTGAAGTATTTAAAATTTCACGCACTTCGGTTTTGCAACTTCCGCAGCCAAGACCGGCTCCTGTTTGGTTGGAAAGTTCAGTGAAATTGGCACAACCGCCGGCAATAGCTTGCTCTATATTCCCGGCGCCCACCTGGCTACAGGAACAAACCAATTTCCCCACCACAGGTTTGGCGTTGCCCGAACTCCGGAGTAATTGTTCCCGTTTATCAGACAACTCTATTTTACTTTCAATCAGATTTTTGAATTCGGCAAATTCATTTTTATCGCCCATCAGCACCGCGCCTACAAGTAAATCGTCTTTTACAATACACTTTTTGTAGTAACGCTTCCGCAGATCTGTAAATATAATCTCCTCATAATTTTCATCATTTTCAGGAACATTTATTTCACCAATACTGCATACATCAAGATCGTTAAACTTCAGGATATTCATTAAAACAGAACCTCTGTAGGTACTGCTCACATCTCCTGCCATAAAATTTGCAAGAATTGCGGCCTGTTCTTCTGCCGCAGAAGTTATTCCGAAGAGCTGATTTTTAAATTCGGCAATTTCACCCAAAGCAAAAATATCTGGATTTGAGGATTGCATATGCTGATTTACTTTAACCCCGCGCCCGCAAACGACACCACTTTCTTTGGCAATTTCTATGTTGGGGCGCGTTCCTATTGCATATACAATGGCATGTGCCGAAAGATTCTTGCCACTTTTAAGGCTAATATTTAATTCCGCCGATTCTTCATCATTAAAAACCGTGCTTACCTCATTATCAAAATAAATCTGGATGCCCCTTTCCTGCACATCCTGCGCAAGCAGCTTACTTGAAGTAAGGTCCAGCTGCCGTTCCATTAACCGTGAAGAACGCTGCACAATGGTGACCTTCACATGTTTTTGTTTTAGTGCCGCAGCGAGTTCCAATCCCAGCAGGCCGCCGCCAACAATCACCACATGCTGTTGTGAAGGCGGTAATTTTGTATTTTCCAGGTAAGCCTTAAAACTATCGGCATCTTCCTTACTTCTCATGGTAAACCTGCCCGGAAGGTGCAATTGCGCATCTTTTGGAGCAAAGGCACGGCTGCCGGTGGCAAGAATAAGCTTATCGAAAGTATGAAAATTGCCATGATTATCTGTAACCGTTTTTTCTTCGGAATCTATTTTAGTAATAAAGCTGTTCCCATGCAGGCTTATGCGCAGCTTCTTTAGTTCTTTCTCTTTGATCTTTAAAAGCTGTTCCCAGCTCAGTTCTTCGGTGATATATTCCGGAAGCAAAACCCTGTTATAAAACGGATGGATTTCTTTTGAAAAAACATGCAGCTCATCACTGCTGTTATGCTCGCGATAATTCTGAATAAACCTGAAAGCAGCCGCCCCTGCCCCAATAATGATGATTTTTTCCTGTTGCTTTTTATATTTTGAAACTGCTACTGAAGTAAACTTAAAATCGGGTTCTTTTGAAACAGGGTCAACCAAAGTATTTGTCAGGTTATTTGCCCTGTTCAGATCGTTTTTTAACTGTTTTCCCCAATGCATAGGCAGAAAAACCACTCCTTTTCGCACATTTTCGGTAACTTTTGCCCTCACCCTAACAACTCCATTCGGGCTCCTTATTTCAGCAACATCCCCGTTTTTAATACCACTAAGGTAAGCGTCCACAAGATGAATTTCCAGCACCGGATCTGGATAATGGGTTTTTAACCGGGCAACTTTCCCGGTTCTGGTCATAGTATGCCACTGGTCCCTCACCCTTCCGGTAGTTAATATCAGTGGAAATTCCCCTGAAGGTTTAGGTGACTGATTTTCGATACTCTGCGGAACATTGAAAATGGCCTTTTTTGAAGGGGTATAAAATTGTTTATCCTCAAATAACCTGGCCGTACCGGAATGCCGGTATTCATTTACCGGCCATTGAAATGTACCCTCGCTTTTAAGCCTATCATAATTTAAATAGGAAATATCTATGTTAGTGCCTGCCGTCATGGCGGCATATTCATTATAAATTTCTGCGGTACTGGCATAATTGAAACCACGGAAGCCCATTTTTTTGGCGAAATCACAAAGAATTTCCACATCTGGCTTTGCTTCACCCGGCGCATGAACCTCTTTGTTTAAATAAGAAATGCGCCTTTCAGAATTGGTCATGGTACCTTCTTTTTCCAGCCAGCCTGCTGCAGGCAATACCAAATCGGCATAAGGCAGGGTATCAGATTTATGCGAGATATCCTGTACTACCACAAATTTGGCATTTTTCAGGGCCTTTTCAGCTTTCCTGGCATTTGGAAGACTCACCACGGGATTTGTACATACAATCCAAACGGCCTTCAGCTTTCCTTCTTCCAAAGCATCAAACATTTCTGTTGCCGTATAACCAGGTTTGGGAGAAATTTTATCTACTCCCCAAAACTGCGCAATTTCCTTACGGTGTTCAGGATTGGCAAGATCTTTATGCGCGGCAAGTAAATTGGCCATTCCGCCCACTTCACGCCCGCCCATGGCATTAGGCTGACCGGTTAGGGAAAAAGGGCCACAACCGGGTTTCCCCACCTGCCCCGTAACCAGAGATAAATTCAGTAAAGAGAAATTTTTATCAGAGCCTATAACGCTTTGATTGAGCCCCATGGCCCACATACTTATAAAAGCTTTGGAACGGCCTATAATATTCGCCGCTTTTTTAATATCTGCGGAAGGGACTCCGCAGAGTTTAGAAGCTTCATTTAAAGACATGGAAAGCACCTTATCTTTATATTCTTTAAAACCTTCAGTATGATTTTTTATAAAATTCTTGTCTATAAATCCTTTTTTCAGCAATTGCCTGCCTATGGCATTGTACAGAATTACATCTGTTCCTGGAATAAGCTGAAGGTGTAAATCGGCAAAATTAGCCGAATCGGTTTTACGGGGATCGGCAACAATAATTTTCACATTGGGATTTTCTTCCTTATGCTTTTCCAGCCGCCTGAAGAGAATAGGATGGCACCACGCGGGGTTTGCCCCGGCAATAAGGAAAGCATCGGCCAGTTCAATATCATCATAACAACCCGGCACAGAATCTTCTCCAAAAGTTTTTTTATAGCCAACAACCGCCGAGCTCATACAAAGCCTGGAATTGGTGTCGATATTGTTGGTTCCAAGGAAACCCTTGGTAAGTTTGTTGGCGATATAATATTCTTCAGTAAGGCATTGCCCGGAAACATAAAATCCAACGCTATCGGGTCCATGTTTCCTGATAATAGATTTAAAAACCCCGGCTGCTCTCTCCATCGCGGCGTCCCAGCTTACCCGTTCGCGGGGATGGGAGCGGCTCCAGCGCATTTCAGGATAAAGTATCCTGTCTGAAGTGTCATTAACCACATAATGCAGGTTCATCCCTTTGGAACAAAGCATACCTTTATTAACAGGATGATCTTTGTCCCCTTCAACAGTTACCCGGTTGCGGACATCTTTTTTCACCACCACTCCACATCCAACTCCACAGTATGAACAGGTACTTTTCACTTCTTTTTCCAGCATATGCCGAATATTTAATTACAAATTTGGCTTTTTTAAGCACATAAGAAAAGCGCCGGCTTCATTATTATGAAATCACCAAAAAAGCACTTTTCATTTTCTATTTTTCCTGATTTTAAGCAAGTCCTGTTTAAGCATTTGCAGGCACAGCATTTGCCATTGAACCTTCCAGCTCTTTCTGGGCCACTTTTTCATCTTTAACAGAAAAACGTATTGCCAGCGCCACAACACCGGTAAAAACCACGCTTACTCCTATTAAAAGATAACCTTCGGAAACTGCCTGTGCCGAAGCTGCTGCCTGTGCCGAGCGAATTACTTCTTCTCCCATGCCCTGATTTGCAGCGATAGCAACTTTCTCTGAAGCTGCCGATTTAAATTTAAGCAACATTGCAGCCAGAAAGGCCCCTACGTTTCCACCCGCACCAACAATTCCTGAAATAGAGCCAATAGCTTTTTTATTGATAAAAGGCACCACCGAAAAAGTAGCTCCTTCAGCCATTTGAACCGATAAACTGAAAAGAATAAGAAATGCTATGGCTACATAAAGGTTGGCCACCAGCGAAAAAGTGGAAAGCATTACTCCCTGTACCATCATGATAACTGCCAGAAAAATCACCCTGCCCCGAAGGCCGTTAAGTTTACCGAACCTGTCCCCAAAAAATCCTCCCAGGGTACGGGCAAAAATGTTCATAAGGGCAAAAGAAAGTACAATGTTACCCGCAGTTATCCTTTCCAGCTGAAAGGTATTCTGAAGGTAATCGTCCATAGTGCCGTAGACCGTTAACTCAATTCCAAAGCAGCCGGCATACACCATAAACAGGATCCATACGCGGTAGTCTTTTAATGCTGTAAGGAAGCCAACCTGGTCTTTCTTCATTTCCGGAAGATCATCGGTTTCGGCGAGTTCCCTAAAATTGCCTTCCGGAGTATCTTTGGTAAAGAAGAAATAAACCAGTCCCATTGTAAAACAAAGAATTCCCGCAATAATAAGGGAATACCTCCACGCTGAAGCTTCAGCTGCACCAAATCCTATAACCAATGCTGCAATTATTGGCATTCCAAGGCGGTTTGCCCCACCTCCAAGATTTCCCCAGCCTGCGGAAGTTGCGTTAGCGGTTCCTACCACGTTTGATGAAAACATGAGAGAAGTATGTACCTGGGTAATTACAAACGAAGCACCTATAAACCCTGTCAATAATCTACAGATAAGAAATTGCAGGGGCGTTTGCACAAAGCCGGTTAGAATTACCGGAATTGCACCAAGAATAAGCAGCCAGGTATAGCATAGCCTGGGACCGTAGCGGTCACATAATTTCCCTATAAGCAGCCGGGCGAATACAGTACCGGTAACGGCAAGTACTACAGAGTTCCATTTTTGTGCAGGTGTTAATCCCAGATCCTTTACTACATCTGGCATAAAAGGAACTACCCCAAACCAGGCAAAAAAGCAAAGGAAAAAGGCCAAAGACGTGATCCAAAAGGTACGAACAGGAATGCTTTTTAAATTACTAAGATCAAATTTTGTTGCTTTTGCAGAAGTTGAATTTTCCATAATGTCATATTTTATAAAAACTAAATTAAGTATAATTACTTAATTAATACTTATAAAAATACGTATTTATACAAAAATTACGTACTCCTTAATTTTGAAGCTATTCTTCCTGCCCAATTGCTGAAAATGAAAATTATTAGCCGTAGGAATAAAAAATTTCTTGAAACCGACTATCCTCTGGGCAAGCCGGAGGGATATATCGCAGGTTTCATTTTGGCCTCCGGTCAATAACCGAAATTTTGTGTTTCCCCTCACCCGGAACTGAGAAAAGCAGTTCCAACCTCTCCCAGGGAGAGATAAAGCAAAAAAACCCGAGGCTCAAGCCGTCAGGGAATTTTAGATTAAAATTACAAAAATCAGATGATGCTTTTTATGCCAGCTGATATTCCCTGGCTACGTTGGTAAGTTCTATAAGATTTTTGACATCCAGTTTTTTCATCAGGTTAAAACGGTGTACCTCAGCCGTTCTTTTACTAATTGACAGCTCCTCACCTATTTCTTTATTGCTTTTCCCCTGCAACACCAGAGCCAGTATCTGTTTTTCCCTTTTTGTAAGATTAAAAGGATCTTCTACAGGTTCCTGCTTTTTTGGAACGGCAGCTCCGTTGGTAAAATTGCTTATAAGGATGGAAGAAATATCCCCGGAAAAATACTTTCCACCTTCAGCAACTTTATGTAGTGCTTTAAGTAACTCTCCTTTACTGGCTCCTTTTAGCAAATAACCATCGGCACCTGCATGTATCGACTGGACTACGTATTCTTCGGAATCATGCATGGAGAGAACCAGCGTTTTCACCGGCCAGTTATTTTCGCGAATCTTACTTACCACTTCAATTCCATTCATCCCAGGCATACGTATATCTACCAGTAATAAATCAGCATCGGAATTCTTCAGCACTTCTATGGCTTCCAGGCCGTCTGAAGCTTCATCTATTACTTCTATATCGGCTTCATCTTCCAGTAACGCCTTAATTCCATCTCTAACCAGCACATGATCATCGGCAAGGACTATACGTATATTGCTCATCGTATTTTAGTTTTTAAGTACTAAATTAGTGATTTTTACTTAAGTGACGGGTTATTGCAGAGGAACATTAAGCGTGATCCTTGTTCCTTTACCAACTTCCGAAGTAATAAAAAGTCGGCCATTTATGTATTTAATCCTTTCCCGCATAAAGGTCATTCCCATGCCGCCGGTCTCACTTTTCCCCGCTTTTGCTTTTTGTGGGTCAAATCCTTTCCCATTGTCATCAATAATCACACTAAGTATACTGCTGCTATGGGAAACGCTGACAATAATATGAGTAGAATCGGCGTATTTTATGGCATTGTTTATCGCCTCCTGGGTAATACGGTAGATATTGATTTCAATAAGCGAATCCAGGCGCTCATTAAATCCGGTTTTATCGTACAACAAGATATTTTTGCCGGTTAATTTGCCAAGCTGCTGCGTAAGTTTGGTAAGTGCGGGTACAATCCCGTAATCTGAAAGTTCCGGCGGCATAAGATTAAAAGTAGCCGTTCGCACTCCTTTAATTATCTTCCCGGTGAGATCCTTCAGGTTTTCAATTTTCTGGGCGGCTTTTTCGGTTTTGGTAACGTCTATACTTTCAAGGTTAAAATTAAGACCGGTAAGCATTTGGCCAATTCCGTCATGAATATCTTTAGCTATACGGTTCTGCTCCTTTTCCTGGTTTTCAATAATTTTACTGGAAACAAGTTTCTGCTGATTCATTTTTTCCTCAAAACTCTTCTGCGTTAACCTTTCAATTTCCAGTTGCGCTTCCTTACGGGTGGTGATGTTGGAAGCGATCACTAAAATTTCCCATTTATCGTCTTCAGGATTAAAAGGAATAAGGGACATCTCCAGCCAGACAGTTGCATCTTCTTTTGTAGTAGCCTTCACTTCTCCCTGCCAGCCTTTTTTGGCATACTCGTCCAGCAATATTTCAATTTCCTTTTTCTCGTCTTCTTTTGTGGAAAGTAATTCTGAAAATCTTGTAAAATCGCTGTATTTTCTGAATTCGAACAGCCGTGAAAATTTCTCCCCAAAATTAATAATATTTCCATCTGAAGTAAGCCGGGCAAAAAGCAATGTCTGGTTCATCGCCTGGTTAAGTGCCCGCAGTTCTTTTACAGATTTTTCTTTCTCCTGGCTTAAAACATCTGCATCCCTTGCCATTTTTATCGCCTTCTTCTCAGCAACCAACAATCTTCTAATTGTTGTTTTCACCGCCCTTGCTGCAGGCAGAAAAACGAAAATCAATTCACTTAACAGAATGAGTAAAGTCACTGCCATCAGCAAATATTCCAGGTTGCTCAGGCGCTCCACTTTTTCACTGGCTTCCTGTTCAAACTGATTTACCAGCTGATCCATGCCACGCAGAAAAATTTCCTCATTTTGCTTAATTGAAGAAATCTCTGCATCAAGTTCTTCTGAAGATAGCGCCGGGTTTCGCACAATATTTAGAGCGGCATTCCTAATATTATTAAAAGAAGGATCCAGCTTTTTGAACATTTCAGCGACTGCATCGCTGTTATTCCCTGGAAGCCCCAGATTGTCACTTCCTTCCCGCAAGGCCTGGTTTGAAAAAGTCCAGAGTTCTACAGTTTCTTCTAAATCTTGCCTGATATTTGCCTTTTCCTGGGGTTCTTCAGCATTTAAAAGAAGTAGCGATTCCTTGGCTATTTTCTGGCTAAGCATACGCTGGCGCCCGGCGATATTTACCACGGTAGAATCGCTTTCCTGATCGTCAAGAAACCTGTGAATCAAAACCTGGCTCACCAGCACAGAAAGGGCAATTGCACTTAAGGCAATAATGTAAAGCCGGCTTAATTTTCTAAACGTCCTTTGATCCAGGGAAAATTCTTGGCCAGGCATGTAATAAAAGTTAAGAAAGGGCCTGCTTTACCAGGGATTGGGTTTTATTGGAAAGATTAAGCTTTAATGCCGCCTCATGGCCTTCAGGAGACATTTTTCCCCATGTTTTTCTAATGATATCCACTATTTTTTCGTCTTCGTGCTTGGCCGCAAAATCTTCAAAATAATGCTGAAGGAACACCAGGCAAATCACATCTTCCAGCGTTTGGGAACCATCATCTTTTTTAATCTTTTTCTTCTGAATTAAAAAAGTAACCCGGTCAATAAATGTTTTATCATAACCTACCTCTTCAAGAATACCGGCAGTAATTTCAGCATGCATTTTTTTAAGATCGTTTCTCCACTTCAAGTATCCAACCCTGTCCATAGGATAATCTTTCCTGGGCACCTGCCACCTGCAGATATGCTGGGCGCGGGCGGCAATTTGAAGTTCTTCGGAAGCATCCGGATCAAATTCCAGAAGCTGATTGTACATCCTTTCTGAATAAAGCAGTTCCTTTGGATAAGTTTTGCCCCCGTCTTCTTCTGTATGCGGATCTTTAGAATTTTTTTCGTCTATACGCCTTATGGCTTCTTCAAATTTATTTTCCATTGATGCTGTGCGTTAATCTGAAAAACCAATATACACATTTCCAGCTTCAATTTTGACAGGATACACCGCAATTTCCAGCTCATCACCGTTCAGATTATGGCCGTCTTCCAGGGAAAAAGTTTTTTTGTGCAGAGGACAGGCCACCTTGGGAATATTTTCTTCCTCTCCAATCATGCCTCTGGAAAGCACCATTTCCAGTTTATGCGGACAAAGATTCTGGCAGGCGTACCACTTTGACCTTCGGGTAAAATTAAAGACAGCAATTTGTTTGCTGCCATGTTTGATACATGCGCCGCCATCTTCAGGAAAATCGTTGGTTTTTCCGGCCAGGAACCAGTTTTTAACTGCTGTTTCGGGAACGGAATTATATTGAGTGATCAAATTTTGCATTTTTCAGGATTATAAGATTAGTACTACCAGGGCCTTGGCATTTTTTGTTCCCTCATTGGGACAAATTCCAGCGTATCATCAGAATCATCAGAATTCACAAAATGCTTAAAGCGCTTCATCATTTCAGGATCTTCTATTGCTTCTTTCCACTCGCATTTATATTTATTCACGAGTTCCTGCATTTCTGCTTCCAGCTCTTCAGCTATACCAAGAGAATCTTCCACCACCACTTCTTTTAGATAATCCATTCCGCCTTCCAGCTTATCCAGCCAGGGTGCAGTCCTGGTAAGTGGCGGTGCAGTCCTTATATAGTACATAAGGAACCTGTCCAGGTATTTAATACAGGTTTCATCGTCCAGCTGTTCCGCAAGAAGAATGGCATGTTTTGGAGTAGCGCCTCCGTTACCGCATACATAAAGGTTCCAGCCGCTTTCCACAGCAATAATCCCAAAATCCTTACCTCGTGCTTCAGCGCACTCCCTTATACAGCCGGAAACCCCGCCTTTTAATTTATGAGGAGACCTAAGGCCTTTATACCTTTCTTCTATTCTTATGGCGTAGCTCACACTTTCGTGCATTCCATAACGGCACCAGCTGGAACCCACACAACTTTTTACAGTTCTAAGGGATTTTCCATAGGCATGCCCGCTTTCAAAACCAGCATCTATAAGTTCGCGCCATATATGCGGAAGCTGATGCAATTCTGCTCCAAAAAGATCAATGCGCTGCCCGCCGGTTATTTTAGAATATAGATCATATTTCTTGGCTACACGGCCCAATACCATCAGTTTATCAGGAGTGATCTCCCCACCGGGAACCCGTGGCACTACGGAATATGTGCCATTCCGCTGAATATTTGCCAAAAACCGGTCATTAGAATCCTGAATGGCAACCTGTTTATTGGCAGTTTCCATGTAAATACTGGCAAAAATCGAAGATAGCGCGGGCTTGCAAATTTCGCAACCGTCTCCTTTTCCGAAGAGGTTCAGCGCCTCATTATAATCTTTGACTTTATTGATTTTTATAAGGTCATAAAGTTCCTGACGGCTAAAGCTGAAGTGCGCGCATAAAGTTTCCTTTACTTCTTTCCCCATGGATTTAAGTGAGCCTTTAACAAGATCTGCCACCATGGGCTTGCAACCACCACAACCGGTAGTGGCTTTGGTAGCTTTTATTACGCCCCCAAGGTTTTCACATTCCCCACTTTCTATGGAACCACAAATGGTCCCTTTCGTGACGCTCTCGCAGGAGCAAATTTGTGCAGTATCTGGAAAATCCATAGCGCTTCCTATAGCACTTCCTCTTTTTGGATCTTTGGAAGGAATGATAAGATCTTCAGGGTTTTCCGGCAATTTTATGCTGTTAATAAAAATCTGGAAGAGATTGTTATAATCTGAAGAATCACCAATCAATATGCCGCCTAATAACTTTTCACCCTTCTTACTTACGTTAATCCGCTTATAAATTCCGGAACGTTTATTTTCGTAAACAATAGTTGCTACTTCTTCATTATCGATAAAAGGATCTCCGAAACTCGCCACCTCGGTACCTATTAACTTTAACTGGGTAGACATATCTATTACCTCTGCCATAACTTTATCGCCGCCGGTGATTTGCTCCACCGCCACCTGGGCCATATCGTAGCCGGGAGCTACAAGGCCATAAACCCCATTATTATAAAGTGCAACCTCACCTATGGCATAAATATCCTTTTCTGAAGTCTGCATTTTGTTATCTACCCAAACCCCTCCTTTTTCACCGGTTTTGATACCTGCTTTTACAGCAAGTTCATCCCGGGGTCTTATTCCCGCTGAAATTATTAGCATATCTGTTTCCAGGGAAGTACCATCAGAAAATTCCATTTTCTCAATGTTTTCTTCTCCCGTAATTTCTATAGTCGCTTTTTCCAGATGTACATTTATGCCGAGCTCCTTTATTTTCGCCTTAAGCATATTACTCGCGGCCTGGTCCAACTGCCTTGGCATTAAACGCGGGGCAAATTCCACCACATCTGTTTCCAACCCGAGTTCCTTTGCTGCATTGGCAGCTTCCAGCCCCAGAAGTCCGCCTCCCAGAACGGCCGCTTTCTTTTTACCATCAGCTTTGATTTTGGACGCATAAACTTTCATGGCATCCAGATCTTCTATTGTGCGATACACAAAGACGCCAGATTTGTCCGATCCTTTAATGGGCGGCACAAAAGGATACGAGCCTGTAGCCAGAATAAGATAATCGTAGTTGTAGGCCTCCTGCTTATAGGTTACCACCTGTTTTTCCGCGGGTTTTATCTCACTTATAAGTTCTGAAGTATGTAATTCGATCTTGTTTTCGCCGTACCAGCTTACCGGCGCCAGCAAAAGCTCATCGGGAGACTGTCTGGAAAAATATTCGCTTAGATGAACCCTGTCATAAGCTGAACGTGGTTCTTCTCCAAACACCAGTACTTCATACTCTTCCCTGGAGGGATGGGACATCAACTTTTCACAGAATTTATGTCCTACCATTCCGTTTCCTACTACTATTATTCTTTTCATGACTACGTATTTAAAACAAATATAAGTAAAAATACTTAGTATAAATACGTAGAAATAAAATTTAGTAAAAAATATTACAGCATGTTGATAATTGGAATATGTTATTGCATAAATTCCTCAGGTTTAAAAACTGATCATTACTGGTACAACTTCCTATTTGGCCTGCTGCTCATCCAGAATTTCAATTCCCCGCCATTCATAATATCTTTATGCTGAATAAATGGCTCGGTTAATTCTTGTCCGTTGAGCTCAACTTTTTTGACGTAGACATTTTTATCACCCTGATTTTTAGCGATCACTTTAAAGGTGTTTCCGTTCTCAAGATTCAGCGTGGCTTCGCTGATGGCAGGGCTTCCAAGGGCATAATCTACCGAGCCCGGGGCAACTGGGTAAAAACCAAGCGTACTGAAGATATACCAGGCGCTCATCTGGCCAAAATCATCATTCCCGCTCAGCCCGTCTGCGCCATTCTTATACTTCATCTTCAGGATCATCCTGATCTTGTCCTGTGCTTTCCAGGCATCGTTGGTCCAGTCATATAAATACGCCACATGATGGGAAGGTTCATTCCCGTGCACATAATTCCCGATAATTCCTTCCCGTGAAATGTCCTCGGTATTTTCAAAATATTTATCTGGCAAATCCATTGTGAACAATGAATCCAGGTGTTGCGAAAACTGCTGCTTTCCACCCATCATCTTAATTAACGCTTCAGGCTCATGTGGTACATAAAGGCTGTAATTCCAGGAATTTCCTTCAATAAAACCCTGTCCATGCGTATTGAGTTCATCGAATTCTTTTTTGAAAGTTCCGTCGCTTAACTTCGGACGCATAAATCCTGATTTTGGATCGTAAACGTTTTTGTAATTTTCGGCACGTTTCATGAATTCTTCATAAACCTGAATATTCCCAATCTTCTTGGCAGCCTGTGCGATGGCCCAGTCATCATAGGCATATTCCAGGGTTTTGGAAACCGAAGCACCATTTTTGTCTTCCGGAACGTAACCCATATCCATGTAATATTGAAGTCCGTCATAATATCCTGTTTTAGCAGTGTTCACCGTTGCCTCCAGTGCGTGTTTCTGATCAAAATCCGCATTTCCCTTCACTATGGCATCAGCAATAACCGAAGCACTGTGATAACCGATCATACACCAGTTCTCATTTCCGTAATGCGACCAAACCGGCAACATGGAATGCACGCTCTGATCGTAATGCGCCATCATCGCCTGCACCATATCCTGATTTCTTTCGGGCTGTAACACATTGAAAAGCGGGTGCAGTGCACGGTAAGTATCCCAAAGTGAAAAGCTGGTATAATTGGCAAAACCTTCAGCCTGGTGGCGATTTCTGTCAATTCCCATATATTGCCCGTCAATATCCATATATACTGTAGGTCCTAAAAATGCATGGTACATCGCTGTATAAAAATTGACCTTTTCTTCCTGATCTTCTTCGGAAATGTCCACTTTTGAAAGTTCTCTATTCCAGGTATTTCTGGCCTGCTGGCGAACCTCGTCAAAATCCCAGCCGGGGATCTCTTTTTTCATATTCTGAACAGCCCCCTCGGCGCTAACCGGCGAAATTGCCAGTTTTACTTCCAGAGGTTCTGAAGTATCAAAATCGAACCACATTCTTATCTGTTCCCCGGCAATCTCCGGGAAATTATGAGCCTGGTCGAATTTTCCCCAAAACCCGTGATAAGGCTGTTTATCGTAACGCTCCCTTCCGTAGTTTTTGATGGGCTTATTGAAAGCCAAGGCAAAGTACACTTTTCTGGTCCTCGCCCAGCCATTGGTCTGCCGGTAACCGGTCACCAGCGTATCATTTTCAACCCGAACAAAGGTCCAGACGTTCTTATCTTCATAATTGTAAATACCATGCATCAGATCAAAAACCAGATGCGCCTCTTCTCCTTCCGGAAACGTATAGCGGTGCATTCCCACTCGGGTTGAAGTGGTCATTTCGGCCTTGATATTATAATCATCCAGCATCACGCTGTAATAACCGGCTTCAGCAGTTTCACGATCATGCGAGAACCTGCTGCGATACCCGCTTTCCGGATTGGATTCGGTTCCAGGGTTCAGTTTCAATTCTCCGGTAGTAGGCATAATGAGGAAATCCCCAAGATCGGAATGTCCTGTTCCGCTGAAATGGGTATGACTGAAGCCCACGATCGTATTATCGTCATACTGGTAACCCGCGCAATACTTATATACATCAGGGTTATAATGCCCATCCACGGCATATGGAATAGTATCGGTATCCGGACTTAGCTGAATGCTTCCAAACGGAACCGTAGCTCCCGGGTAGGTGTGCCCCATTTTGGCAGTTCCAATCATGGGATCTACATATTGAGCGAAATCCTGCGCATTGTCTTGTGAGAAAACTGAACTTCCGCCGAAAATAGCAGCAATAGATAAAAATAGTATGTATTGTAGAAATTGGTTGTGCTTCATAACATTAAAATATAGAAATCAAAACTCTCAAGCAGTTCCTTTATCAAGGCTTAGCTGCATATTCAAGTTTTCCTGTTAAAAAAGGTTTTGGAAAAATTGGATCATCGGGCGCAAAATAGGATTTTTTAAAATACCTGCCCCTGTATAATAAGAAAGGCAGCAATAAATAATTGCCACCTTTACTAATCTTATAATCACATAAATTTTATTTACAGTTTCTTCATCCCCCTCGTCTCCGATTTTTCTGCCGGAATAATGCTAATTGCGTAACCTCCGCCCGGGGCAGAAAATTGTGAAAGCTTAGATTTGTTATCAACAACCACTTTCCTTATTTCATAAGCCTGCGGATTTGTTTTATAATGCGCGTCTTTAGCATCGGAATATATAGTAGCGATGTATTTTTGTCCCTTGTCCAAAAAGTTAAATTTTATCTTAGAAGTACGCGGGGTTTCCCCATTTACATTTCCTAAAAACCAGTTGTCGCTTCCCTTTTCTTTCCTGGTGACGGTAACATAATCCCCGGGTTCGGCTTCCAGATAAATGCTCTCGTCCCAGTCTAAAGCCACATCTTTTATAAACTGAAAAGCATCCGGGAAACGCTTGTAATTTGCGGGAAGATCGGCTGCCATTTGTAACGGACTATACATTGTCACATAAAGGGCTAGCTGATTGGCTATGGTGCTGTTTACATGGGAATTATTTTCAGGATTCAGTTTGCTGAGGTCCATTTCAAAAATTCCGGGTGTGTAGTCCATCGGCCCACCAATCAATCTTGTAAAAGGCAACACTGTCACGTGATTTGGTTTTGAGCCTCCAAAAGCCTGGTATTCTGTTCCTCTTGCTGCTTCATTGGCAATAAGATTTGGCCAGGTACGGGCAAGGCCTGTAGGACGTACCGCTTCATGTGCGTTAACCATAATTTCATAATCTGCCGCCTCTTTGACCGCATATAAATAATGATTCACCAGCCACTGACTATAATGGTTCTCCCCACGCGGAAGAATGTCTCCTACATATCCACTTTTTACAGCATTGTAACCATACTCTTTCATAAACTGATAGGCTGTATCCAGATGGCGCTCATAATTACGCACTGATGCCGAAGTTTCATGGTGCATGATCATTTCCACTCCTTTGCTTTTAGCATATTCCTGAATTTCTTCCACATCAAAATCGGGGTATGGCGTTACAAAGTCAAAAACATAATCTTTGGAATTGCCAAACCAGTCTTCCCAGCCAACATTCCAGCCTTCAACCAATACCCCGTCAAACCCATTTTCAGCAGCAAAATCTATGTATTCTTTTACATGTTCTGTAGTTGCACCATGAGTACCATTTGGAGTGGCAGATTCATAATCGGTTTCGCCAAGCTTAACCGCAGAAAAATCGTTGGTATATGACCAGGTGCTTTTACCCGTAATCATCTCCCACCAAACCCCAACATATTTCATAGGTTTTATCCAGGAAGTATCATCAATTTTTGAAGGTTCGTTTAAATTATAGGTCATTTTTGAAGCCAGGATATCCCGCGCATCATCGCTTACAATTACAGTTCTCCATGGAGTGGTGGAAGGAGCGATCATATAGGCTTTATCTCCTTCAAAATTTGGAGTGAGCCAGGATTCAAAAACAAAATTTTCATCATCTAAATTTAAATGCATCACCGGATAATTCACCAAAGCCGCTTCATGTAAATTGATATACAAACCATCATCAGTTTTCATCATAAGCGCGGTCTGCACTCCTGTAGGTGAAAAGGAAGTTTGGGAAACATTTTCAGTAATCGAAGCTTCCATTAACTCCCTTATTTCCGAAAGTTTAGATTCAGTATAATCATACTCCTGGGTGTCATAATCTCCGGGAATCCAAAAAGCAGTATGGTCTCCCGTCATGGCGAATTCGGTCTTTTCATCTTCAATCACGAAATGACCCAGGTTTTTCTGCTGCGGAAATTCGTATCTGAAGCCAAGCCCGTCATTAAAAAGACGAAACCTGATTATCATTTCCCGCTCAGTCTCTTTTTGTTGAAGGTGTACCGCAAGCTCATTATAATGATTTCTGATTTCTTTTTGCTCGCCCCACACCGGTTCCCAGGTTTCATCAAAATTGGTATTTTTGACCTCTGAAATTTCAAAATCTTCCAGTAAATCATCTTCATCTTTTAACTCCAGGCCGAGTTCACTGGGTTTTATCACTGGTTTTCCCTTATAGGAAAGTTGGTAAACGGGGGTTCCGGAATTGTTTATGGAAAAGTGCATTTCCAACTCTCCGTCCGGTGATTCTAAATTTTGCGATTTTGCTATGCCCATACTACAGATGATTATGGCATATATTACAAATTTTTTCATATAAACAGGTTAATTAAACTTTAGTTCTAATTTTTTTGCTGAAGACCAGTCGGAATAAATAATCTTTCCGTCTTTGACCAATCCAATCCTGTACTGGCGGTTTACCTGACGTTCTCCTTCAGTTTGCTCAACTTTTATTTTCAACTTGTTTTTTGATGTTTTTGAAGCTGTAAATTTATGAATGGAATAATCTCCATTTTTATATCCAAAGCCTTCGCCGGCATCATCATATAAAGTTCCTGAAGCGTTTCCGTTTTTATCAGGATTTACCAACAGCGTGAGTTGCTTTGTACTGTAATCTTCGGTACTCTGAATTACCGGCCCCATTGGCACTATTGCCCCATCCCGTAATTTTACGGTAGCCTGGTAACCATCATCCTCTTTTTCAAATTGAACAGTTTTCCAGTCTCCTTCAGGCATTTCCGCATCTTCTGCCCACGCAGGAACAATTAAAAGGTCTTCACCTAAAAGAAAGGCCTGCTGCTCGTCCCGCAGATCTTCATCGGTAATATCAGCAAAAAAGACAGGCCGCATAATTGGCATTCCGGTAACCGAAGCTTCGTGAAACAAAGTGTACAAATAAGGCATTAAACGATACCTGCGGTTAATGGCTGTTCTGGAAACATTTTCAATCTTTTCACCAAAAGCCCAGGGTTCCTGGTCCTCCGTATCTTTGGAAGTATGGTTTCTTGAAAACGGATAATAAGCGCCCAGGGCAATCCAGTTTCCAAATAAATCGGCTGAAGGGCTTTCGGTAAAACCACCAATATCGGGGCCATTGAACGGCTGGCCGGAAAGGCTAAGGTTAAGCGACATCGGAATAGACATTTTCAGGTTATCCCAGGTAGCCGAGTTATCGCCCGTCCAGGTGGCGGCATATCGCTGCCCTCCTAAAAAGTTTGCCCTTGAAAGCACAAACGGCCTTTTTTCAGGATTTGCTTCCATAATGCCTTCCCGGCTGGAACGCACCATCAGTAAACCGTAAACATTGTGGTAACGCAGGTGGATATCTTCAGGCAAATCGCCACCGCCACGATGAATATTATCATCTGGCATAGAACCGCCTGGGCCGTCAAACACCGCGGGCTCGTTCATATCGTTCCAAACGCCGTCTATGCCAAGATTCATAAAATCCTTGTACAGGGAAGCCCACCATTTTTGAGTTTCCGGCCTCGTATAATCGGGAAAAGCAACCTGCCCGGGCCATACTTCGCCGTTGTACTCATTCCCTAACGAATCCAAGACCCAGTGATTTCCTTTGCTTCCCTGCTGATAAACAAAATAAGAAGAATCCTGTTTTACGCCGGGATCTATCATATAAACCGACTTAAAATCTTTGTTATGAAGATAATCATTTAATCCGGCAGGATCGGGAAATCCTTCATCATCAAAAGTGAATACGCGAAATCCTTCCATATAATCAATATCCATCCAGATTACATCGGCAGGAATTTTCCTGTCGCGGAATTCATCTGCCAGCTCTTTTACATTGGTATCCGGATAATAGGAATAACGGGATTGCTGATACCCCAGCGCCCATAATGGTGGCAAAGCCATTGTGCCGGTTAGGTCGGCAAGGCTTTTCATTACTTCCTGCGGACTTTCTTTTTCAATCACAATAACTCTGAAGGATGGCCCGTCGCTAATAATTTCAGCATCATCTTCAAGTACAATTTCCTGTCTCCAGGAATTATCGGCCAGAATTCCGAAAGAAGAACCATCTGGTCGTACTCCTAAAATCCAGGGATGGGACTGGTACAGCTGCTTACCTTCAAATTTGGCATATTCATAATTATCGGTATTCCATAAAGTCACGTCGGTTCCATTTCGGCGTAGATCGCCAATAACTTCCCCCGTTCCGTAAAGGTCTATTTCTTCATCTAAATTAAAGCGAACGGCATTTTTGCCTTCAATTTTAACAAAATTCGGCCTGACGCTCCAGTCCTGTGGCAACGAATCGCGTTTGGGCAATTCTTTGATTACCACCAGGGACGGCAGGGTTCTAATGGAATCGAATTCTGCCGGGTAAAATACGGCCACACCGGGTTCTGTAATGCTGGCCGATTGTGAAAAAACAGGTTGTAATCCTGCCATTATCGCCACCAGCCATACTAAAAAGTTCTTCTTCATCTTTTATTTATTCAATTCAATTATCATGGGAGTTTTAGCATCAATATGCAACTCGCCGGTTAAGTTTACTTGCTTTTCGCTTAAGATTTCCTTTCCTGAAGTATTCTGCTGAAGCTCTTCAGCAAACCTTTCCAGGTTTAAAGTTTGGTTTTCTTCACTATTGTTTAAAACCACCATCACTTTTTTATCATTTAAACTCCTGAAATAGACGTATACATTATTTTCAGGAATAAACTGCGTAAGCGTGCCTTTATGAACAACTTCTGAAGATTTCCTCCAGTTTAAAATTTTACTGGTAAAATTGTAAAATTCCTGCTGTTGTGCTGTTCTTTCTGAAGGATCAAAGGCATTTACCTCATCTTTAGCCCAGCCGCCGGGGAAATCACGGCGAATATCGCCATCACCTTTATCTTTGTTGCCGCGCATACCAATTTCTGACCCGTAGTACAACTGCGGAATACCCCTTGTTGTGGCTATAAGCGTTAGGGCGAGTTTGTAATCTTCAATGTTTTGATCATAAATTTCGTTGAACCTCCGGGTATCATGATTTTCCATAAATACCAGCAGGTTATCTGGATTGGGATAGAGAAAGTCGTTTACAAAATTGTCGTAGGCTTTATTCATTCCGCTGCCCCAGCCTCCATTTTCAGCAAACATCTCCTCCACAGCATTATGCAAAGTAAAATCCATTACCGAGGGTAAATAAGTATTGTAATTTTGAATCGCCCCAATTTTACTATCTTTCTGCCAGTAAGCAATTTGCGCCTGGTCGTGCAGCCATACCTCACCAACAATGTTGAAATTTGGATATTCTTCCATAATGGTTTTTGTCCATTTGGCGATGCCTTCTTTGTCGTTGTAGCTATAGGTATCAACCCGAAAGCCGTCCAGATTGGCATATTCAATCCACCAGATGGCATTCTGGATAAGGTAGTTAAGCACCAGCGGATTTTCCTGGTTTAAATCGGGCATCGTTCGTACAAACCAGCCTTCCACGCAGTATTTATGATCACGATGCGAACGGTGGGGATCGAACTGGGTTTCCATCCGGTAATTAGACTGGGCGTAACCGGGAAACTGGTTAATCCAATCGTAGATAGGCAAATCTTTAATCATCCAGTGCTCCCTTCCCCAATGGTTGGTTACGTAGTCCATAACCAACTTCATATCCCGTTTGTGCAATTCTGAAGCTAATTCTTTATAATCTTCATTGCTTCCAAAACGCGGATCGATTTTATAAACATCGCTCTGGGCATAGGTATGGTAAGAGTATCGCGGATCATTATCCTCCAAAAGTGGGGTACTCCAAACGGCCGTCACCCCCAAATTCTCCAGATAGTCAAGATGATCGATAATTCCCTGGATATCGCCGCCGTGCCTGCCACCTTTTTCTTTACGGTTCAGCTTATCCGTCAGCCCATCTACCGAATCATTATCAGGATTTCCATTGGCAAACCTGTCGGGCATTAAAAGATAGATCACATCGCTACTGTTGTAACCCTCGCGTGTTGCAGAATTTTTCCTTCTTTCCTTCAGCTGATATTCCCGGGTAAAGTTTTTCCCGTTTTTCTGCTGAAAATCGAAATGCAGCGTTCCCGGTGCCACACCTTTAGTCTCCACATTTACAAAAATGTAGTTCGGATTTTCGGTTTTAGTAATGCTGGTAACCGGGATTTCTTCCTGTAACGACACCTGATAATCGGCAATATTTTTTCCGTAGAAAAGAATCTGAATTTCAGATTTTTCCATTCCGGCCCACCAGAATGGTGGTTCTACCCTTTCAATTTGTGCCTGGGCATTTAGACCGAAAATCGTAAAAACTAATACTGAAAATAATATATTTTTTATGTTTCCTCTCATAATTGAAATAAAAGCCGAACACTTTTTATTGAAGTATCCGGCTGTTCTTTACACTTAATTTTCCTTTTTCATTAAAAATTTATTCTGCAGAAGTTTCCTCCATAATTGACCATACTGCATATCCATTGGCCGGTGCCTCAAGCATCACCCCACCTTCTTCATTAGTGGAAGCGCGGTAATCTGTATTTCCAGAATAATCCATGAGTTCCACGTTATTCCAGTTAGTGTTTACTTGCCTTCTCTTAATATTATCGTTGGTAGTGATATAAACAATTAATCCCGGATTATTGGCATTACCGCTTCTTTTGGCGATGTATTCATCATTATCCACATACAAAACTTCCAGGTCTCCTGTTGCAAGCGTATTGTGAATGCTGATAAGCCGTTTAATTTCTTCCTGAAATTCCTCATTTTCATAATCCAGATAAAATACTGTTGGATAACCGGGATGTGTCATTATAAAAGCATATGCCTTAAGTTTATTTTCAGCTTCGAGATAGTTATCAATATTGCCATCCTTTTCGGTATCATGATTTGCGGTAAAAGTAACCGCCTTATCAGGATTTGTTTGCCAAACCTGATCGCGGGTGAGGTAATTAAGATCTTCATACCTTTCAAAAGCCTGCTCCATCCTGTAGAATGCAGCAAAATCAAAAGCGCCGCTTCCTGTTGCTTCAATATGTTCTCTTATTAAATCTGCATCGGCATCCCAAAGTTCGCTTACAGAGAATCCACCAACTTCATCCAGCCAGTCTTTAATCACAAAAGATTCAAAACCCAGGACGTAATCAAACCTCCAGCCATCAAAACCCATGACGTTTTTGTAGTATTTAGCTACAGAATTTTCATCTTTCCAGAGCCAGTTTTGAACATATTCCCGGTGATGGTCTAGATTCTGCTCCGGATAAAACAAACTGCCATCGTCATAATCGCTCTCGCTGTTTGGATAGAAATATTCATAATTTCGGTTAAACATGCCTGAAGCGTTGCCGTGTTCTTCATCAAAAAGCGTATAAGTGTTTTTCCCGCGGTAAGGATTGTATTCTTCGCCCCCGCCACTGTTATGGTTTAGAACAATATCTGCAATTACCTCCACATCATTCTCATGCGCGGTAGCAATAAGGTTTTCCAGTTCGTCACGGCTTCCAAAACGGGTTTCCACAGTACCGTGCTGATCGTACTCGCCAAAATCGAAATAATCGGAAACATCGTATCCCATTGAATAGCCGCCAGACTGGCCTTTGGTTGCCGGCGGCAACCAGATTCGGTTAATACCGGCATCTGCCCATGCAGGTACCTGATCTGCTATGGTATTCCACCATTCAAACCTTGGCTCCACATCCCAGTAAAATGCCTGCATCATTACACGGCTGCCATTATCATAATCTGAAAGGTTAAGGGCCTTCACAGTATTTGGCTGTTCGGTTACGGTGCCATCGTCTGTTTCTGAAGTGATGGCATCATCATCCGAAGAGCAGCTGAAGAATATGATTAAAATAAGCAAATAGCTTAATGGATTTATTAATTTATATTTCATCCTAATAAAATTAGAAGAGTCCGTTTAAAAAGATTATTGCACTTTATAACGGACTCCTTATATTTAGTTTTTACTAATAGAATATTTATACTGTCGCGGATTGCTTAAATCCAGCGTAATAGTATAATTTCCATCTTCCGGAACGCCAATATTATCACCTGCAAACTCTAAAGAACCATCAGCATCGGTATCACCTAAATTAAGATCCCATGCGTCATTAGCCCTAAATTTAAATCCATTATCTGTTGCTTCCTGTTCAGTAAGATCTAAAGTCACGCTCCATGTTTGGGTATCCGAATCGTAAGTCATATCTGTATCACTGTCCCATCCTGTTGGAGTTGCATTACCAATGACGCCCCAGCTGGTTTCTGTAAGCTCATAAGTAAGCGCATCGGTATCTACATTCACCAAATAATACCCTCCGGTACCGTCTGGTGTTCCCGCATTCACACCAGGGCTTTCCAATATACCTGTATAAACACCATCAGTTTCCCCGGCATCTCCATAGTTATCATCAAAATTTTCGTTGGTCTGCAAAATTTTGAATTGTGGGGCATCAACGTTCATATAAACAAATCCTTCATAAGCAGTATTTCCTTCAGCTTCAGCAGCAATTGGCACCCCATCTGTCGCGGTCCAGTCGGTTCCGTAACCACTTGCTGAAAGGAAGTTTCCAACTACATATAATTTTGGAAGGTCCTCATCTTCCTCTTCAGATTGTTCAGGAAGGTTTACAGTTACCGATATCACGTCTGAAAATTGATCTACCACATTGCCTCCATTACTCCCAACATAGGCTCTAACCCTAAAGTAAATAATCCCGGTATTCGGCTCTGCTGTTGTAGGATCGTTGTCTAATCCTGCTTCTTCAGCAAGATCCATCATTTCACTTACCGTAACGGCCACATTAGTAGAGTTTCCTGCCGGTATTACTGTGATATTATCAAAAGATTCGGTCGCAGCACCCTGAAGCTCATAGCTTACCGGAGTTTGCACCCCAAAATCCACGGCATTCCACACAAAACGTTCGGCCATATTATCAGCGTTCGCGGCAGTAAGTGTGTAGCTGCCCGAAGGGGTATTGGCAAACGTCAATCCATCAGGATCTTCTTTCGCTATAAAGGTAAAGCCATCATCTTCGGTACAGGCATTCAAGCTAATGATTGCTACTAAAGCTATTCCTAATTTTATTAGTTTTTTCATATTTATCTGTGTTTGATTAGTAACCAGGATTTTGAGTTAAATTCGGATTGATGGAAATAATGTTGGACGGTAATGGGAATATCCTGCGGTAATTATCTACAGCTGTTCCTGTAGGTGCCCCTCCTTTAAATGGCCATAAATAATCGGCAGTTACAAAATCGGAATACCTGATAAGGTCTGTGCGACGCTGGCCTTCCCAGTACAATTCCCTGGCCCTTTCATTTAAAACGAACTGAAGGTCCAGATCTCCGGCAGAAATATTTCCGGATTCATCGCCAAAAGCTCTTTCTCTTAATTCGTTAATATAAGTAACGGCAGTACCGGCATCCCCACCGGAACCTCCTCTCAGAACAGCTTCGGCATAATTAAGATAGATTTCGGCCACACGGATGAGAGGCAAATCTGTATCTACAAAATCTCCACCTTCATCACTACCGGCTTCCCCGTTAGAATCGATATTAGTGAATTTTGTAACGGCATAACCATCAGTAAAAGTATTGGCGATGGTATTGATCTCCAGAGATTGCCCTTCTGTATAAAACATCGCCCTGGCGTCTGCCCAGGCTACCGGATTGCCGTCTTCATCTTCTTCTGTAACCGCGTAATCGAATTTATTAACCAGGGCTTTGGTTGTTCTTAAGCCTCCCCAGCCACCGTTAACGCCAAATGCCGAGGCATCCATAGAACCGCCAATTGCTGCGTGAACAAGAAAAGTTGTCCCACCGTAGGTCCTGGAGTTATTACCATCGAAATTTAAAGCGAAAATAAATTCATTCTGCGCTCCGTTAGTATCATTATCTGCAAGAAAGAGTTCGTCGTATGCAGAACCGTTCCCGTTGGCGTCATTGGTATTTATGGAATAAGAAGAATTGATAACCTGTTTGGCATAAGTAATGGCATCGGTATAGCGCTCTTCCCCGGTCCATACTTCCGCATTCAGGTAGAGTTTAGATAGTAGCGCCCATGCGGCAACACGATCTACACGACCGTAATCGTTGGCGCCACTTTCTTTTAGCTGATCCTGAATCCCAAGAAGCTCCGATTCTACAAAACTGAAAATTTCCTCTCTGGAATCCTGCTCCGGTAATTCTGTTGAAACAACGGTAACTAGTGGCACATTTCCAAAAAGATCGATAAGATTGTAATAGGCAAAAGCTCTTAGGAACCTTGCTTCAGCGATATAGTCCTGAACCTCTGTATTATCGCTTAAAGATTCGGCATTAGTAATAAAGGAGTTACAAAAAGAAACTTCCTGCGCCAAACGGTAGTACATTGCCGTGGTAAAATCGTTACCGGCTCCCCAGCTTAAGGCATGCAGCGCCGGAAGGCCCGGGTCTCCCCAACCTACCACGGCATTATCGGTAGTTAATTCGTTAAGGCTGAACAGCATTCTTGAATACTGGGAAGTACCTTCATCTATCCCGGTTATATCGGGTTGTCCTGCAGGCCCTTCCTGGCCGGTTAATGCCAAACTCACATATAATTTCGCGAGTGCGCCCCGGGCTTCATCAGCATTTGCAAAAACATCGGTTTCTGTAAAACTATCGGGATCGATAGGAGTTTGATCTAAATCATCATGGCAGGACACCAATAAAAGTGCAGGCACAATTAAGATCAATTTTTTTATATAATTCATTTTCATCATTCTTTTTTTAAAAGTTTAGACTTGCACCAACAGTGAAAATTCTGGGCCTTGGATAGAAATTATTATCAATTCCTCCGGTAATTTCAGGATCAAGACCATCGTAATCTGTAATGGTCAATACATTTTGTACAGAACCGAACAATCTCAGGTTAGAATCATTAACAATTTCCTCTATAGTATAGCCCAGGGTAATGTTATCCAGCTTAAAGAAGGAAGCATCCTGTATATAATAATCACTTTGCAGGTTTTCTTCTGTTAAAGACTGGAACCGGGTGTTAAAGTAATCGGTATGAAGATTTGTTAAGATGCTGTTTTCTGTAGTCCTGACTTCATAAGATTTACTGGATGCCATGTTGTTATAAGCATAATTCCCAAGGCTTGCTCTTGAAACCACAGCCAGATCCCAGTTTTTGAAATTCAGGTTCGTGTTTAATCCCATTGTAATGTCGGCATAAGGATCTTTATATAAATATTTGTCGTTCTCATTAATCTGCCCATCACCGTTCCTGTCTACATAAGCACCTTCAACCGGCCTCCCGGCTTCATTGTAAACCTGCTTGTACACCCAGTATGAGTAAGGACTATAACCTTCTTTGTGCAACTGGATGTTATTACCTGTACCTCCATTAATGCCTCCGGTTTCTACCTGATCGGGCAAATTGGTAATTTCATTCTCATTATAGGCAAGGTTATAACCTATGCTCCAGGTGAAATCTTCGGTTTGAACAGGAATTAAATTCAGCTCCAGTTCAAGCCCTTTATTCTCCATATCACCTATATTTTTAGGAATAGTGTTCGAGAAGTTTGTAAAAGGATCTACAGTCACGTAGGTGATCATATCTTCTGTATTTTTCAGATAGGCATTTACCGAACCGGAAATACGGCTTTCAAAAAGGGAATAATCCACCCCAAGGTTAAGGGTTTTCCCTACCTCCCATCTTAAATTTTCATTGATAGCTTCCGGACGATAAGTTTGATAGTAATTGGATCCAAACTGGTAATAGGCATTAGACCTACTGCCCGTATAATTGGTAAGAAACAAGTAATCCCCCAGGCCGTTAACATTAGCAATTTCACCATATCCTACCCTTAGTTTTAGCTGGTTTACGGTAGAAGAATTAAAGAAATCTTCGTTGTTGATGTTCCAGGCTACCGCGAAAGAAGGGAAATAACCCCAGCGGTCATCAGGATTTAATTTGGAAGAAGCATCTGCCCTTAAAGTTGCAGTAACTAAATACCTGTCGGCATAGTTGTAATTTGCCCTTCCAAAGTAAGAAAGCAACACGTTTTTAGATTTGTCTATAAATTCTGAATCGTTACCTTCTTCTTCAGCCTCACTATCAAAACTGTAATTATCGTATTCAAAGCTCTGATAAGAATATCCAACAACAGCGTTTAAACTATGGTCATT
Source organism: Autumnicola tepida (assembly GCF_031846485.1). Lineage (NCBI taxonomy): Bacteria > Pseudomonadati > Bacteroidota > Flavobacteriia > Flavobacteriales > Flavobacteriaceae > Autumnicola > Autumnicola tepida. The sequence goes on along the minus strand of NZ_JAVRHQ010000013.1, from coordinate 27,271 downwards.
AAAATCGTTCTCATAAGTAAGGTAAGCATCAAAAAGCTTGTTGGTAGTCCTGTTGATGTAATTGGAATAAGACCCATTCCAGTCCAATTGGGAGGACGGCATATCTTCAGAAATGATATTCCTGCCGTGGCTGTTGGTTTTATCCAGTCCAACATTTACAGTAGCGGTTAATGCGGGGAAAAAATGAAGCTGATAATCTACCTTAGCGTTCCCTATAAACCTTCTAATTTCTGCCGTATCATCTCTTTCGTTAAGCAACGCCACAGGGTTAGTTGGTGCCAGGCTGTTTTGAATATACCTCTCTTCTTCAGCATTGTATGTAAGCCAGGTGTAGTAATTGGCAAACGGCGAATCTTCATCATAAATGGGCTGGGTAGGATCGTAATCTACCGCAGTCCCTATGGCATCACGATTAGCGAAAGTATTTTCGGTATACATCCCGCGGCCATTAAGTTCCATTTTTAAATGGCCTTTCATAAAGCTGGGACGTAAATTAATCGACCCTGTAGTTCTGGAAAAATTACCACCTTTCAGAATCCCATCCTGATTGGTATGCCCCACAGAGGCCCTGGTAGGCATAAAACCTCCGATATTTCCCGAAGTACTCAAATTATGCTCAAAACCTATAGCCTCGGTATATATTTGTTCCTGCCAGTTTGTGCTGGCATTTCCCAGTCTTGCTACCGCCTCATCATTTCCAACCTCGTTCACCAATTCCCTAAATTCATCAGCATCCAGCACATCTACATAGTCTGTGGGACGATAAAGCGTTGTTGAACCGGTATAATTAAAGGTAAATTCTTGGCCTTTTCCTTTTTTTGTAGTAATCAGGATTACGCCGTTAGCCGCACGGGAACCGTAAATAGCTGTAGAGGAAGCATCTTTTAAAACGGTTATGCTTTCGATATCATTTGGGTTAATAAAATCCAATGGATTCCTGGAGCCGCCTATACTGCCGTTATCTATAGGAATACCATCTATTACGTACAATGGAGAACTATTTAAGGAAATAGAACCAATACCACGAATATTAATATTCTGGCCTTCCCCGGGAGCACCACCACCCGAGGTAACATTCACGCCGGCGATCTTACCGGTAATTAACTGTTCAGCAGTAGTGACCTGGCCTTTGTTGAAATCTTCAGTAGATACCTGGCTTACCGCTCCTGTGGCATCTTTTTTTCGCACGGTTCCATAACCAACTACTACAACCTCATCCAAGGTTGCCTGGTCTTCTTCAAGTTGAACATTTATTGTTGTTTGATCCTGATAAGGAATTTCCTGAGTAGCAAAACCAAGGAATGAAAACGTCAACACGTCCCCTTCCTTTATCCCATCAATACTATAATTTCCATCAAAATCTGTTACAGTTCCATTGGTGGTTCCCTTAACTATAATATTTGCTCCGGGAATGGGCAGCCCCGTAGCACTTTCGGTTACCACCCCATTAACTACATTTTGGGCAAAAAAGCTCATTGGTAGCATAAAGAGTATCAACCATAAGCTTTTAAATAATTGTTTCATAGACTCTCTGTTCATTTAATAATTTTTGACGTTAATTTTTACTTATCCTAATGGTTTCTGTGCTGAAAACGTTTTCGCTTACATCCCAAAAGATGGATCTAAAGGGAATTTTTTCCTGCATAAGAAAAAATACATCAGGCTAAAAAGTATCTGAACGTGATAAATAATTACAGACAGTACAAATTTGAAGAATTTAAAAGCTCCTATAACTTATTACAAAAAGCATATAGAAAATTTAGTGCATATATTAAACTTAAGTATCTGATTTTAATATAATTAACTACAACATACACCATATCTATATATAGAAAATTATTCCCTATAATTGAAGATTTACAGCTTTAGACGGGTGTTTTCAAGAAGCATTCTATCAAAATCCTTCTTATCGAACATCGATTTCTTCCTGATTTTTGTTTTATATGCGTAGATAGAATTAACAGAATAGCCTAAAATTTGAGCAATAATTTCATTGTGGTTAATTCCCAATCTCATCAGGGCAAAAATGCGTAACTCCTTATTGAGGATTTGCCCCTCCTTCATTCTTATTTTTTCTTCATCTTTTAATAGGGAATTAAATTCTTCTGTAAAATTAGGGAACAGTTTAATGAAGGCTTCATCAAAATTCCTGAGTAATTTTTTCTTCTCCCGCTTTAAGTCATAACTATTAGCAAGATATTTTATACCATCCAGGTTCTCCTTTTTCAGGTTTTCCTCGATTCGTGTTTTAAACTCTTTAAATTTTTCAAAAATATCAGCATCCTGAGTAAAGAAAAAGCCGATATACTCTTCTTTAATCTTATTCGCTTCCAGTAATTTATTATTTACACTGTTCAGCTCAATATTTTTAAGGTTTATTTCTTCATTTACATGAATTACCTGCTCATTTTTTACCTGGAGGTCATGATGTGCTTCCACAAGGGCTCTTCGTGCCTTCTTTAACCGCCTCACCTGCAAATAGGTGACAATAGCCAATACCAACACAAAGACCAGCAAAACAGAAAGCATTATATTTTGCCTGTAAAGCCTTTGCCTTTGCGTCTCCACCTGCTCGATAATTTGTTCCTCAATTAGCGGTAATATTGCCCCAACCCTGATTTTTCGCTGTTGCGCGCCATAGCTTTCCGCATCCTGATTGGCTTTTTTTATAAATTCCGAAGCCAGTTTTATTTCTCCTTCTTTAAAAAGAAATTCTGCCAGGCGTATCATTGCCAAATTTTCTTTTGCTGATGATTTTATGTCTGCGATTGAGGCCCGGGATAAATGAAAAATGGTCTTTTCTTTATTGTCCATTTGTGCATAAATATCTCCCAGAACTGAGTTTATTACGGCCTGTGCCCTTATGTCCTGATTCTTTTCCAAAAGCGGAAGCAAATCATTAAGTGCCTCTTCCAGATTAGCATTTTTATATTCTAGGTAACCATGCAGCATTATATAATCCCATGTGCCGGGTAATGCAAGGGAAAGTGCTTTTTCATGATAATCTTCTGCTATTTCTTCATAACGCCTGGAAAAATAAGAGATACTGCTATATTCTGCCATATCCGTATAGCATCTTCCTAATAAACCAAAATACGTAAACCTTGTAGTCTCCGGAAGCCCCTCTAGCACAACGGTGTCCAGATATCCAAGGGCTTCCCTGAACATTCCGGCAGAAACACAAACATTGGCAAGATCTAGCGTGGTCTCTGCCAACAACTGTTCGCCTCCCAGTTTTTCTGCAAGTTCTTTGCTAATAAGGGCATATTTAAAAGCCGAATCCTGTTTAAAAATCCTATACTCATAAAATAAAGCCCTAGTGAGATCAAACCGCTGCCGGAATTCTCCCATTGGCTGCGCCTTCAGCTCAACCTTAAGTTCATTAATGCGTTGAATTTTGCCTGCATCGTATTCAGCGGTATTTTCTATGGTTTGAATAAGCTCCTGCAAAACTTCCTCTTGCTGTGCAGAGGCGCGGGAAAAAATAAGCAGAAAAAACAGCAGGAGAATAAAGCTCCTGCTCAACCCGGGATGTAAAATCATCTTAGTGCCTTGAGCTTCTAAAAATATTGTCGATAAATTCATAATATATAAGATTGGACTAGAGAAAAAGCCTGTACAACAAAATCAGGCCTGATGCAATGAGGTAAGCCAGTGCATCTTAAATTAAAAATCAACTTTTTGAAATTTGTGAAAATCCGGCGCAAAAATAAGGTTTTATTCCCGATACCGGTTTTTGCCTTTTTTCCGATACTAAAGATTCAGAAAAAATTATGAAGAGAATCTTATTACCAAAACTGTTTATGCTTAATTTTATAAGTGTAACCTCCCATAAATGAATAAAAAAGTAAAATACGGCCTGTTAGCAGGCATCCCTTCCTTAGCCTATTTTATATACAGGAATTATCCAAAGTTGAATATCCTTACCGGTTTCGCGGCAAAAAATGTTTGTTCCTGGACCTTTGAAGGAGGCCGGAGCCTGGAATCTATTGAAGCCGGAGACAATAATTTCTTACCGGTATATTATGCTAAGAATGAAGTCGATTTTGAAGAAAAGTCTGTTTCTTCCTCTATTCTGGGATTAAAAAAGAGGACCGCAGTTTTTAAAAAAGGAATTGGAAGCATTCTTTTACCCGATAATTTTAAGGGTGAAATACCTAAAATCCCGCAACCTGTCCGCAACTTTTCAGCAGCTAATAAGGGCTTCCCAAACGGGCAGCAGGTATATAACATTCCAACTTCTCCTGGCATAAATATTCCTGCTTTGCAATTAGCCGTGGATTCTGCCTTTGACCGTGAGAATGAAAATTCTAAAAAAACACGTGCCGTCCTTGTGCTACATAAAAACAAATTAGTAGCTGAAAAATATTCGCCGGGATTTTCGGAAAATTCCAAGTTCCTGGGCTGGTCCATGACTAAAAGTGTGACCAATGCTGTTTTGGGAATACTAGAGAAACAAGGCAGGATTTTCCTGGAGCAGAATAATTTATTTCCCGAATGGAAAAATGATGAACGTGCAAAAATTTCGCTGAACAATTTATTGCAGATGAACAGCGGCCTGGAATGGGAAGAAGATTATTCCACTTTATCTGATGTTAACAGGATGCTTTTTATGGAAAAAAACATGCCCCATGTCCAACTGGAAAAACCATTAAAAGGCAAGCCAAACGAAAGCTGGAATTATTCTTCGGGGACGACCAATCTGCTCTCCTGGTTCATCCGGAAGCAATTCGGCAGTCACCAGGAGTACATGGATTTCTGGTACCGGGAACTTATAGATAAAATAGGGATGAATTCCATGACTATTGAAACCGACCTGGAAGGCAATTACATTGGCTCATCCTACGCCTGGGCCACTGCAAGGGATTGGGCTAAATTCGGCCTGCTTTACCTGAATAAGGGAAAATGGAACGGAGAGCAGGTTTTAAATGAATCCTGGGTAGATTATTCGGCTAAACCAACCAATACTTCCAATGGAGAATACGGCGCACATTTCTGGTTAAATGCCGAAGGAAAATATCCCAATGTTCCCAGAGACATGTTCTCCTGCAATGGTTTCCAGGGACAGTATATTTTCATTATTCCTTCAAAAGAGATGGTGATCGTGAGGTTTGGCCTTACCGAAGATCCACAATTTAATATTGATGCTTTTCTAAAAGAGATCCTTGCTGCTGTGTCCTAAAGGTAAAGCGGCTTATTTACTAAAGCTTACCCAGTCTACTTTAGCAGCATTCTGCTTTACAACCACAACCAGATTATGCTTTCCAGGGGTGTAATTTTGAAGTTTTGCTTCAATTATAGTCCATCCCTTGTTTTCTGGAACAGTAATTTCAGAAATCACCGGCCCTTTTACATTCTTCAACCTTAATTGTAGAACACCTCCTGATCCTGAAGAGGCTCTTATTTTCACTTTTTTTAAACCCTCCGGGAATTCCACCTGGTTATATTGCACCCATTCATTACTATTAAGAGCAATATACCACCCCTTAAAAGTATCTTCAGGTTCAATAAAAGCAACAGAAGCGTCGGGGCTTTTCCCGGAGTACCTGTCAATTTCAATTTTTTGGGTGGCATCTGTCACTCCTACTCCGCGTAAACTGGGAATTACTTTCTGAATACTGCCATCCTTATTAAAGAAAAGGCTGTCAGCCTTTATAGACCTGTTTTTGTCAAAATCTGGAGAAAGATCATTATCATGATAAAATAAAATCCATTGATCCTTAAATTCTGTAATAGAATGATGATTGGTCCATGTACCAGAATCAGATTCATCCATAATTACTCCCTGCGGAGTAAAAGGGCCAAGAGGATCATTACCGGTGGCATATTCCAGCCTCTCAATTTTATTGGCCACATGAGGATAAGTCAAGTAATAAATACCTTCACGTTCAAAAACAAAAGGCCCTTCTATATGGCCCTCCTGTGGTAGTTCTCTAAAAATTATGGGATCTGACGCTAAACTAAGCATATTGCCTTGTAATCTCGCTCCATATATTTTGCCCTGTGACCAGTAAAGATATGCCTGCCCGTCTTTATCAATAAAAACATTTGGATCTATACCCGTTACTCCCTGTATGGGTTCTTCCTGCGGAATAAAAGGGCCTTCCGGTTTATCTGCTGTCGCTACGCCTATTGAAAAACCACCTTCTCCATTACCTGCTCCTTTCCCCCGCGTGGGGAAATAGAAATAATATTTTCCATTTTTTTCTACAGCATCTGGCGCCCACATACTGTAAGCATCTTTATCTGCCCATGGTACTTCTTTCTGGCTTAAAATTACACCATGATCTTCCCATGTTACCAGGTCTGCAGAAGAGAACACGTGATAATCTGCCATATTAAACCATCCTGCCCTGCCCTCCCCTTCAGGTGGCACAATATCGTGAGAAGGATACACATAAATTTTTCCGTTGAACAGCCTTGCAGTAGGATCTGCTGTGAACTGATCTTTGATCAAAGGGTTTTGTGCATTTGTAAAACCTGCTATCCCCAAAAGCAAACAAAACATGGCTTTTTTATACATATAGTAAGGCTAATCATGAATTTTTTTATATTTCAGTGTAATCAGAACAATCTCTGTTCGCTCCTAAAACTTTAAGATTACAAAGTAGGCAAATTCTTCAGAAAATTTTTCGATTAATAGAAACAGGAAGAGTTTAAACTTTACCTGCGCACTAAATAATTGTCTATCAGATATTAACACAAGCTCCCGGATTTAAAGGGCAAATTTTATAAAAATTAGTTAAACTTTCTTGAATATCTTCTTGTTCTTATTTAGAACATTATATAGTTTTGCCGACGCATATGAAGTTGCTCCTCAGATTTTTTATAGCGTTTTTTATTCTGCTGTTTAGCGGATTAGCCCAGGTCTCTGCCCTCAACCTGCACAAACAGGCTACAACTTATCTTTCCCAGGCCAAAAACCATTCAGCACAGGCCAACAGCGCTCTGGAAAATAACAATGCTTTCTTCAGGCATTGCAACTCTTCAGAAACAAAAAAGAAATTCGCTGAGCCTGAAGAAACAGAAATTGAAGAATCTCAGGAAGAATCAAATGCCTTCAATAAAAACTTTGATAACAGCAATTTAGAAACTCTTTTTTACGCTGTATTATCAAAATACCTATTATGCTATCCCAGCAATCGCTTCTCCCTTAGCGAACAAACCAGCTTATTTTCATCCAACAGTCCTGCATATATCAGGTTCTGTGTCCTTAGATTATGATTCTAAATTAGGCGGGCTGTTTTAAGTAACTGCCTGCTTCTTTTATGCTGCCGCGTTTTCTTCAGCAATTCTTCTGAAGACAGCTTCCGGCAAAGCATCTTTTTGTCCTATCCGGAACAATTCAACAATTATATTTTATTTAAAACCTTAATGATGATGAGGAAAATTCTCATGCTAGTGGCCTTGTGTATGCTGTTTTGTGGCACAAGCTGTAAATCGGAAAAAGAAAAAAAGGAAGTGGAAACCAAATTCCTTGTTACCAGTCCGATAGAAAAAGACACCATAATCACCAAAGATTATGTTGCGCAAATTAACTCTATAAGAAACATCGAGATAAGGGCCCAGGAGAAAGGTTACCTTCAAAAAATTTATGTGGATGAAGGTGAAAAAGTAAAAGAAGGGCAGCTTTTATTTAAGATCACTCCCAGCCTCTACCAGGCCGAATTGCAAAAGGCCAAAGCAGAAGCCGATTTTGCTGAAATCGAGTACCAGAATACCAAGAAACTGGCCGATAATGATGTGGTTGCCCCTAATGAACTTGCCATGGCCAAAGCACAGTATGACAAAGCTAAAGCTGAAATGGCGCTGGCGCAGGTACACCTGAATTTTACTGAAATACGTGCGCCTTTTGATGGGATTGTGGACCGGCTTCATTTAAAACTTGGAAGCCTTGTAGAAGAAGGCGAGCTGCTCACCACCCTTTCAGACAACAGCAAAATGTGGGTTTACTATAATGTGCCGGAAGCAGAATACCTCAACTATGCCTCTACCGGAAGTAAAGAAAATACGCAGGTAGACCTGCTAATGGCGAATAATAAAGAGTACGATCAACATGGCGTGGTGGAAACCATTGAAGGGGAATTTAACAATGAAACCGGGAACATTGCCTTTCGTGCTGTTTTTGACAATCCAAACGAACTGCTAAGACATGGGGAAACAGGAAGTATCCTGATGAAAATCCCTTTGGACGATGCCCTGCTCATCCCGCAAAAAGCAACCTTTGAAGTTCTTGATAAGCATTATGTGTTTGTAATTGGAGAAGACCATGTGGTGCATCAGAAAGAAGTGAAGGTAGGAGCAGAAATGCCGCACTTGTTTGCAGTTGAAAATGGATTATCTGAAAATGACAAAATATTGCTTGAGGGCATACGAATGGTGAAGGATAATGAGAAGATCAATTATGAGTTTGAAGAGCCGGAAGAGGTTTTAGCCGGCCTGGATATGTATGCCGAATAGTAATCTAATAATCATTAAACAAAATGTTTAAAAAATTTATTCATAGACCGGTATTGGCCATTGTAATCTCGGTAATCATTGTCTTTACGGGATTACTCGCGATAAAACAACTGCCAATATCACAGTTCCCACAAATTGCCCCAACCACGGTCAATATTTTTATTGCGTATCCCGGGGCAAGTGCAGACGTACTTGTAAAATCCACCCTTATCCCGCTGGAAACCTCAATAAACGGGGTGCAGGGAATGCGCTATATCGCTTCCGATGCCACCAGTGCGGGGGAAGGAACAGTTCGTGTAATTTTTGAGCCCGGAACAGACCCCAATGAGGCGGTGGTAAGGGTAAAAACACGCGTAGACCAGGTAATGCCCTTGCTGCCGGAACTGGTGCAACGAGAAGGGGTAACCATTACTCCTGTACAGCCAAGTATGCTTATGTATGTGAACCTGTACAGCAAAGACAAGAACAACGACGAAAAATTCCTGTATAATTACGCCTATACGAGGATAGTCCCCGAAATTCAGCGGATTAACGGTATTGCCAGCGCCAAGATCCTGGGAAGCCGGAAGTATGCCATGCGCGTTTGGCTGAAACCGGACAGGATGCGCGCTTATAATATTTCTGCGGAAGAAGTGCTGGAAGCCATGGACGAGCAGAGCATCCTGGCAAGGCCTGGGAGGCTTGGTAGAAGCTCCGGAAAAAAAGCCCAGTCCCTGGAATATGTGCTAAGCTACCGCTCCAGGTATAGTGAACCTGAAGAATACAAGGACATTATCCTGCGCGCCAATGAAGAAGGAGAAATTATAAAACTTGGAGATGTCGCCGATGTGGAACTTGGTAGCGAATTCTTTGATATTTATTCCAACCTGGATGGCAAACCCTCGGCTTCCATTGTGCTTAAACAAACTTTTGGAAGTAATGGTAGTGATGTAATAAAGGATGTAAAAGATAAACTTAAAGAGTTAAAAGCAGATTTGCCCCCGGGAGTTGATTACCAGATAAGCTATGATGTTTCCAACTTTTTGGACGCTTCTATAGAGCAGGTGCTGCACACGCTAAGAGATGCCTTTATCCTGGTGGCCATTGTGGTTTTCCTCTTCCTTGGAGACTGGCGCTCCACGCTTATTCCAATTATCGCGGTGCCCGTTTCGTTGGTTGGCGCTTTCTTTATCATGCAGATTTTCGGGTTATCTATAAACCTCATCACGCTCTTTGCGCTGGTATTGGCCATTGGTATTGTGGTAGATAATGCCATTGTGGTGGTGGAAGCAGTGCACGTGAAGATGGAAGAAGAAAACTTATCCCCATATAAGGCTTCCCAGGAGGTACTTGGTGAAATAGGTGGTGCCATTGTCGCCATAACTTTGGTTATGGTATCGGTGTTTATACCAATCTCCTTTATGTCTGGCCCGGTTGGAGTATTTTACCGGCAGTTTTCGATTACCATGGCCGGTTCAATTGTAATTTCCGCAGTGGTGGCCCTTACCCTTACCCCTGTGCTGTGCGCCATGCTTTTGAAGAACAACCATGGAAAGAAAAAGAAAAAATCACCGGCAGCCAGGTTTATTGACTGGTTCAACAGAGGTTTTGAAAGGCTTACCGGAAGATATGTTGGCTTTTTGAGATATATCGTAAACAGGCGGGTACTCACCTTCGGAATTTTACTGGCCTTTTGTGCCGGTATCTTCCTCACAAATCAGGTATTGCCGGCAGGATTTATCCCAAGTGAAGACCAGGGGATGATCTATGCTATTATTCAAACGCCTCCGGGAGCTACTTTGGAGAGGACCAATGAAGTGGCTAAAAAGCTTCAGAAAATTTCTGAAGAAATTGAAGGTGTGGAATCTGTTTCTTCCCTGGCTGGTTACGAGATCATGACAGAAGGCCGCGGTTCCAATGCCGGAACCTGTCTCATCAACCTCAAGCCATGGTCTGAAAGGGAACATTCTGTACATGAAATCATGGAAGAGCTGGAAGAGGAAACCAGGGATTTAGGCGCCGTTATAGAATATTTTGAACCACCAGCGGTTCCCGGTTTTGGTTCTTCGGGAGGATTTTCCATGCGTTTGCTGGATAAAACGAATTCTACAGATTACCATGAATTCGAAAAGATAAACAATGAATTCCTGGAAGAATTAGGGAAACGTAAAGAACTTTCAGGCTTATTCACCTTTTTTGCTGCCAATTATCCGCAGTATGAGCTGAGCATAAACAATAAAGCAGCCATGAAAAAAGGAGTTTCCATAAGCAAAGCCATGGAAAACCTGAACATTCTTATTGGTAGTACCTATGAACAGGGATTCATCAGGTTTGGAAGGTTCTTTAAAGTTTATACCCAGGCTGCACCCGAATATCGCCGCATTCCTTCAGATTTAGAGAAATTGTATGTAAAAAATGAAGAAGGTGAAATGGTGCCTTATTCGGCTTTCATGAAAATGGAGAAAAAGCTGGGCCCTAACGAGATCACCAGGTATAATTTATACAATTCCGCAGCCATCAGGGGGCTTCCCGCACCTGGCTATACCAGTGGCGACGCTATAAACGCTATTCGCGAAGTGGCCAAAGAAAAACTACCCCACGGCTATGACATTGCCTGGGAAGGGCTTTCGTATGACGAGGCAAACAGGGGGAACGATGCGTTGTACATCTTTATTATCGTTCTTGTATTTGTGTACTTTGTGCTTGCGGCACAGTATGAAAGTTTTTTATTACCATTTGTGGTGCTTCTTTCCCTGCCTGTTGGGGTATTTGGCTCCTTCCTGCTGCTCAAAATAATGGGGCTTTCCAACGATGTTTACGCCCAAATTGGAGTAATTATGCTGGTTGGGCTTCTTGGTAAAAACGCCGTGTTAATTGTTGAATTTGCCGTGCAAAAGCACAGGCAGGGCGCTACCGTTCTTGAAGCTGCCATAGAAGGTGCCAGGATGCGTTTCAGGCCAATTTTAATGACCTCATTCGCTTTTGTTGCCGGGCTAATCCCACTTGTTATTGCAACAGGTGCCGGGGCAATAGGAAACAGGACCATTGGTGGATCTGCAATGGGAGGAATGCTTATAGGTACCCTCTTTGGGGTAATACTCATTCCCGGGCTGTATTTTATCTTCGGAAAAATGGCAGAAGGCCGCAGCCTAATTAAGGATGAACATGACGAACCAATGTCTGAAGAGTTTATGCGCACCAGTGAAAGCAGCATAAGGCTGAAGTTGCGCAAAATGAACAAGCAATTGAAAAAATTAATGAAAAGAAAAGGAGATGAATAAAAAAGCATTCTTCATATTTAAGAACAAAAGGTCATGGCTATTGGGCGTTCTTGTAACAGTTGCGCTCTATAGCTGTGTCCCCACCAGGGAGATAAAGGAAGAAAATCCACCACTCCCTGAGAATTATAAGACTGCTGCGGAAAATGACAGCGTAAATTCCGCGGTAATTGAATGGAAAGAATTTTTTAGCGACCCTTACCTGAATAACCTCATAACCAAAGCTCTTGAAAACAACCAGGAACTTAATATGACCTTGCAGGAGCTGCAGATTGCCAAGAATGAAGTTAGGGTGAGAAAAGGCGAATATCTTCCTTCTATTGGATTAAAAGCCGGGGCCGGTGTGGAAAAATCAGGGAAATATACCAGGGCCGGTGCCGTGGAAGAAAACCTTGAAGTTGAAGGGGAAGAATTTCCCGATCCCCTGCCCGATTATATGATTGGCCTGCAGGCGAAGTGGGAAGTAGATATCTGGAATAAATTACATAATGCGAAAAAAGCAGCCGTATTAAGGTATCTCTCTACTGTTGAAGGCAGGAATTTTATGGTGACTAATCTAGTTGCTGAAATTGCCAATTCTTATTTCGAATTGCTGGCGCTGGACAACCAGCTGGAAATCGTTAAGAGAAATGTAGATATCCAGAGCAATGCTTTAAGAATTGTAAAACTTCAGAAGGAAGCTGCAAGGGTTACTGAACTTGCCGTGAGCAAATTTCAGGCTGAAGTTTTGCATACCAGGAGCCTTCAGTATGAAATTCAGCAGAAGATCACAGAAACCGAAAACAGGATAAATTTCCTTGTGGGCCGTTATCCGCAGCATGTGGAGCGGGATGCATTAGCATTTGTAGATTTGGTGCCCAAGGCCATCAACGCCGGTCTTCCTTCACAACTCCTGGCAAACCGCCCCGATATTAAACAGGCAGAACTGGACCTTGCGGCGTCTAAGCTGGATGTAAAAGTAGCCAGGGCCAGGTTTTATCCTTCACTGGGAATTTCAGCCAATATAGGTTACCAGGCTTTTAATCCTGATTACCTGCTGGACACGCCACAGTCTTTGCTTTATTCCATAGCAGGCGATATCGCTGCCCCACTTATTAACAGGAATGCCATAAAGGCAGAATATAGCAGTGCAAATGCAGAACAGATTAAGGCGGTGTACAATTATGAGCAAACAATTCTGAATGCTTATATTGAAGTAAGCAACCAGCTTTCTAGGATCACCAATCTTGAAAAAAGTTATGATCTAAAGAAAGAAGAAGTAGAAGCGCTAAACCGCTCTATTAATATTTCTAACGATTTGTTCCGGTCTGCCCGGGCAGATTATATGGAGGTTTTACTTACCCAGCGCGATGCCCTGGAGTCTAAATTCGATTTAGTTGAAACCAGGATGCAGCAAATGAATGCAATGGTGAATATGTACCAGGCTCTAGGTGGCGGCTGGAATTAATTTTTTCTTTATTGTTTGATTTGAGAACCCCCTGAAGTCTTAGGATTTTTGGGGGTTTCTTTTTTAGCATTATTAGCAAAAATCTCTCCTGCTTCCCATGAACATCCAGGAGGAGACCTTAAGGAACTAAAACTTCAGCTTTGCTTACGCACTTCCTTTTTAATATGTTCAAGATTCGCCAGTTTGCCGGGTTCACGGTTCTGCTTACAGTAGTTGGTATGGTAGCTGTGTTTTGAAATAAAATCAATCTGGATTTCGTTCCACTGCTCCCTGCTCATATTTGGATGATAATGAAGCAGTTCCTTATACAACCTGTTGCTTATTGCATTAAACTGAGGAGTACCCAGGTATTCCAAATCGGCATCTGCAATAATATTTTCCAGTTTTGTTTCAGGCTTTTGAGGTATTCTGGTAGCCAGGATCATTTTGCAAACCTTATCCACATCCTCCTTCTCCAGCCCATCATTTACAAGCTCCTTATGCGCAATACTGCAACTTATTTCTTCATGTTTTTCCCGGCTTTTCATAAACCCGGTGTCATGATACAAGGCCGCAAGCTTTAATAAAAACAGGTCTTCTCCCTTTACATGTTCCTTTCCGGCAATAAAAATTGTCTGGTCCAATACATGCCTGGTATGGGCGGCACTGTGATAATGGAGCCAGGAGGGTAGGTTTTTCTCCAGGTTGGAAATCACTCTGGCATAAATCTTATGGAATTGGTCCATTAAAGAAGGTTTAAGTTGTACCGTGACGGATTTTAAAATAAAGTCAAAAAGGATAACCCGCGAAAGAAAAACGAAATTATCTCATAAATCCTACCAGGTTATTCATAATTGCGCAATTTGCATTGAAATAATGAAATCCATTCCTCTAACTTACCAATTTTTTGCGGATTTTTCATACCTTCAACATGCTTTTATACAGATAGTTACAGAGGCCCCACATCAGAAGACAGGAAAAAGGAAAGAAATCTAAGGATTAAAAGGGGAATACATCAAGATAGGTAAACTTTTTTTCGAAGGCTAATTGTTGAAAATAATCTAAATCGCAAGCTTTTTTTTATGCTGAAGCCGAGAACCAGAGCTTGATGAGTATGATTTTTTTCAGAATTGACAGATGAGATTCCGGCGAGCAATTTAAGAATTACCTCTTTTAGTTCCAGGTTACCAACAACCTGGGTAAATAATAACCATTACCTAATACAATGCATTTAAAGGAAATTATTTGCTTCATCGTATTTTGCCTTTTCTGTTCTGCAGGAATTTGCCAGGATCAGAAGAAGGCAGATAGCCTGAAGAATGAATATAATTCCGGCAATGCACAAAGTGATGATCTTAAACTGCTAAGAGACATTGCAAAAAATGAGACCAAACCAGATAGTAGCCTGAAATATTCTGAAATACTCATCACGCATGCCCTGGCAGATTCCAATAATATCATGATTTATGACGGCTTTATGCAAAAAGGGGCTGCATTGAATATGAAAGGGGATTACGACCGCGCTTTGGAAGCTTTTTTCCGGGCTATGGATTACGCTAAAAAAAGTGAAAACAAGAATAATGAAGCATCCTGTTATATCGCGATTGGGAATGTATATTCCCTAAATGAAAATGCTTCTAACGCCGGGTATTATTATAAAAAAGGACTGGAAATTTTCAGGAAAGGAAAAGATTCGCTGTTGCTGGGAAAAGCTTTGTACAATGCCGGCGACGAATTTTTAAGGATCAATGAGCTGGAAACAGCAAGGGAATATACCAGGGAAGCTGCGGCAATATTCGAAAATAAGCAATTTTTTATGGGCAGGGCTTACTGTCTTGGGAACCTGGGAAGGATTTTCGCAAAATCGGGCAATGATGTAGAAGCGGAGAAATATCTAAATAGTGCTATTAACCTGCTGGAGGATTTTGGGGATTATAATGCCATCTCCGAATTTCTTACGTATATGGCCGACATTTATCTTGAAAAAGGTAATAAAGAAAGAGCGCTGGAATATGCCGCAAGAAGCCTGGACCTCGCGAAGAGGTATGGTTTAAAAGACCAGATCTCTGAGTCAAATTTGAAATTATCGCAGTTATATGAGGCCACCGGCGATTCAGCTAAATCTTATAAATACTTCAAAAATTACGTGACTTTCAGGGATAGCGTTACCAACCTCGAATCTGTTCGGAAAATGGCCGATTTGCGTACCAATTTTGAAGTTTCCCAAAAACAGGCTGAAGTAGACCTGCTGCACCAGCAAAGGCGCTATCAAAAAAATATTGTTATTGCAGCATGTATCGCTCTTATCCTGTTTATGTTACTGGCAGTTGGCCTGTACCGCCGCAACATTTTTATCCGCAGGACAAATTTAATTATTGAAAGGGAGAAAAACAGGTCAGACCATCTGCTGCTGAATATACTTCCTGAAGAAACCGCGGCAGAACTAAAAAACAGCGGTAAGGTAAAAGCCAAAAAGTTTGAAAAGGTAAGTGTGCTCTTTACAGACTTTAAAGGTTTTACCAATTATGCCGAGCACCTGTCCCCGGAAGAACTTGTGGAAAGTGTAGATTTCTACTTTTCCCATTTCGACAAAATAATTGAAAAACACGGACTGGAAAAAATAAAGACGCTGGGAGATTCATATATGTGTGCTGCCGGGGTTCCTTTTCCTGTAGAAGACCACGCTGAAAAACTTATAGCAGCGGGCCTGGAAATGTTGGATTTTGTATCAAAAGTTAAACAAGAAAATCCTAAAGGAGGAACCTGGTTTGAGATGCGCGTAGGCATTAACAGCGGCCCTGTGATCGCGGGAGTGGTGGGCAGGAAAAAATTTGCCTACGATATATGGGGCGATACGGTAAATATTGCCTCCCGGATGGAGGCTTGTTCTGAAGCGGGTAAACTCAATATTTCCGAAAACACCTATAACCTGATTAAAGACAGGTATAATTGTGAATACAGAGGAGAAATTGAGGTTAAAAATAAAGGCCGCATGAAGATGTATTTTGTAAAAAAAGGATAGAAATCTTTTATACCGGATAAATTCTCCGGGACGAATTTTAGTCTGTGAGAGCTAAATTTTCCTACTAACAACCTTATTTTTCTGACACTACCTATTCAATAACAGTATTTTAGCGAATTTGCAGGAAGTTAATCTAAAAGAATTTTTTCCTGGCTTCTTCTTGTTTACATTAGCAGTACCATAACATAAGTAGGTTAAGTTCATGGTAGATTTGGGGCAAAAAAAGGTGGATGAATGTCCACCTTTTTTTAATGGAAAAAACGTCGATTATTTCTTTCCCACCCTAACCAGATTAAACAAAAAACGGAGAAGCTCCTTACCTCTCTTTACCTATACACCCCCCATAGAATTTCTGAAAACACCCCTGGTGTTGTTCATAAAGGTTAGAATAATGCATTTGCAATTGTTCTTTATGTTCTTCAGCTTTAGCAGGGCAGCTATGCCATGTATGGAAACATTTGCCAGCAATTGCATTTCTATAAAACAAGAGCGAAAAGATTAATAGAAATACCATTTAATAACTAATCCAAAACCAGAAATTATGAAAAAATTTAAAGTCTTTTTTACCTCCCTGGCGGTGTTCGTGCTTTTTTTTACTTCCTGCGATAAAGACGAAACTGCCACCGAAGAGCCCGAAGTGTCCACCGACATTGCGTATTTATCTTTTGGGCCTGTTTTAAACAGTATGTTAAACAGAGCTGCCTTAAGGCAGGAAGTTTCTGATCTCCCTGTTTGTTCAGATGCAGCCCCGGCCTACGTACAACTTTCCCTTACCTATGGGGATTCCAACATTCCCGTTGAGGTTACTGTAGGTGTCCTGAGTGATGAAAATGGTTTTTTTACCGCCTACGATGATGAACTGGAAATTCCAGTACCTTCAGGTTCCACAACAGTCGCTGTAACCCTTACAGATTTCCTTGTGCTGAGTGACAACGGAGGTTCTCCCGGAGATATCATCTGGGCCGCGCCAAAAACAGGGAGCACCTACGCCGCGTTTGTGGACCAGCCGCTTCCAATGAGCTGGGACCTGAGAGCTGGTTCAAAAACTTATATGGATATTCCTGTATTGTGTTTCGATAACAGGCAGGTAAACCTTTATGGATATCTTTTCTTTGATATCATCCCTTCCCAGGTTTCCACACTTTGTTTCTTTGCAAACTACTGTACACCTGCAGGAAGGCATTATACTGCCAATTATAGCCTGGATCTTTATCTGGGAACTTCAGCGGCAGGCATACCTCTATATCTTGATCAAATGCCGGCTACCGGGATGGATGAGGATAATTATGCAGATCCGGTTTGCCTGGGGGTTCCTGCCCCGGCAGATGGTATAGGGGATGATGATCCTTATTTGTATTATGAAATCACTTTAATGGACTGGCCCGGGAACTACGGAACAGCCGGAGATTATGTAGAAACCGGGACCCTAAGCTGGAACGAGGTAGAGGCTTTGCTTAACGAAGATGGAACCACCGCAGAATATGAGCACGTTTTTATTAATTGCGGGGAATCAGAGGAACCCGGGCAGGACACCTATGTTTTACTCACTATAGATACTGAAAATATTACGGAAAATAACATGAATACAACAGTAGTGTTTACAGATGACAGAAGTGATATCTCAGAAAATCCGGGGGATCCAGACAGCCATGTAGCACTGGTAGATAAGGGCATGAAAATCTACTGGATGGGCCAGCCGCTTAATAGCAACAGCGATGTTACCATTCAAATTCTGGATGCATACCGCAAACCCGAAGGAGGGCCGGTAATCTTAACAGATGTATATACCTCTTCCAGCCTTGAAGGTGTCCTTATAGGCCAGATTAGGGAAGATTATGTGAGTGAGCCGGAATCTTATAGCATCGTTTTCAGGATAAATGACGGAGAAACCCAGCACACTTATACAATTGATCCTAAACTGAAAATGAGCAGTTCCACTACGCAATAGATTGTTGTTTTGTTAATAATCTGAAAGCTACTATCCAAAAAAGAAAGCCGGTGTTTTAATTAACTACCGGCTTTTATTATTTAAGAGAGAATCCTTCGTTCCTGATTCCAGGAATACCTTTTAAAGTATTTCTCCTGGAGGTTATCTTTAGGAAAAGAGTATTTGATGTTTTTTCATTTATGCATGTGTTGTCAACGGCGGGTGCCGTGGTTGCAGAAAAACGGATTCTGTAAAGACTTTTTTTGAATTTTAAAAAAATTGCTCGTTTTATTCAATTTTAAAAACTTCAGAATTTCAACACATTCGCCCATTTAAAAAGGTACATAATCAGGAAGGTACCCCCGGTACCAACGAATATTGCACCTTGCCAGTAGAAAGTTCTAGTCCCGCTGGTCATCTTTCAGAAAAGAAAAGTAATTATTAAAAAAACAGCTATAGCCATTAGCCATATTTCCTCCATTTTTCAGCCTTTTATTTTATATACTCAGTTGTAGCCAGGTTTAATGTTCTTAACAATAAATGGGATTAGAGACAAGACTTTCCGGCTTGAGCGTTTTGTTCATGATTTTAAAATTACACCTTTTAGTTCTTTTTAACTTGTAAGGCCAAAACATTGATCAAGATAGAGTTTGAGATAGTAGACAAAAATCAAAGTGATGACTATAGATACAGCCAGGACTTTGAGTTCCTTGATGAATTCCCTCCTTGCCTTTAGCCTTATTTGGGCAAGCACCTTCTTTAATTCATTTTCATTAACACGTTTATAATATAACCCGTCATTTCTAATTTTATCAACATAAATATTCTCCCGAAGATCCTCTTTAAACTTCGGACGATTAGAATATAGTAAGGATTTGTTATGTTCGTGAAGGCTTTTTGGCCCCCTATCTACAGACATCGTTTTTTCTTCTTATTTGTATAAAATTGATCTTCAGAACATTAATGAAGTATTTAAAGTTAAGGAATAAATTTGTAAAGTTCGATATTCCTGTAAACTCCAGGCTTAACAGGATTTTAAAACAATTTGCTGAAGATCCGGGAGCTAAAATTACTTCCCTCTGAAGTAACCAAAAAAGGAAATATTTCATCTATACTACCTCAACAAGTGTATCATCAAGATTAGTAGAAAGAAAGTCAGGTTTGGAAAGCTTTAGGATGATTGCAGTCAAATTATATTTATTTCCGGGGTTATAAAACACAATCCTAAAAGATGAAAATGCCGGGAAGAAATTACTTAAAGCTATTAACCTGCTTTACCGGGATCTATCCTGCAAATTATAAATTTTCCCACCTCATTGAATCCTGTCGAAGATAATTTTTTTAGGAAACCACCCCCGATTCCACAGGAGCCACCACTAATTTCTCAGGTGTTATGGGTAAATCCCGCATTCGCTTTCCTGTAGCATTGAAAATGGCATTGGCAATAGAAGCCGCCACACTGGTAATCCCCAGTTCTCCTATCCCCTTCACCCCCATTTTGTTGGCTATTTTATCTTCTTCTGGTAAGAATATAACGTCTATATTAGCCATATCAAGGTTTACCGGCACGTGATAATCAGCAAAAGAACGGGTAATAAAATTACCAAAATTCGGTTCTACTTTTGTCTGTTCGGCAATTACCATTCCTGCCCCCATGGTTAAGCCGCCGATAATCTGACCATATGCGGTTTTAGGATTGATAATTTTCCCTGCAGAACCTACATTTACCATCCGCTTTATTCGGTACATCCCGGTGTCTTTATCTACCCATACTTCCGAGAAATTGGCCCCGAAAGAGAAAACTGAATGATTTTTAAATTCTTCAGATGGGGCTGCGGTACCTTCTGCTTCAAACCTGGCCAACTTGTTCTGCCTGAGCAAATCTGCCACAGCTACCTCCTCGTCCTCTGCTATATTACGGTTCCTTTTTAATTCAGATATAGCGTTCTCACAGGCTGCACGGGCACCATTACAATACGATGCCGCTCCCCAGGATCCTCCCGAACCTGGAGTTACCGGAAAATTAGAATCTCCCAGTTCCACCGTTACCTGTTCTACAGGAATTCCCAGGTATTCTGCTGCGGTTTGGGCTATAATGGTATAACTTCCCGTTCCAATATCGGTCGCATCCATCTGGACAGTGGCATGCACCTGTCCCTTTTCCATTTCCAAAATCACCCGGGCAGATGTTTCCCTGTAAGGCGCCCTTCGGGAAGCCGCACTTACTCCATAGCCAATAAGCCAGTTTCCCTCCTGTTTGGAACGGGGCTCCATATTTCTGTTTTCCCATCCAAATTTATCGGCACCAATACGCAGGCATTCTTTCAGGAGGCGGGATGAAAACGGCCTGTCTGTACTTAAATCTATTTGAGTGTCATTTTTAATCCGAAATTCAACAGGATCCATTTTTAATTTCCATGCCATTTCATCCATTGCAGATTCCAGCGCAAAACTTCCGGTGGCCTCTCCAGGTGCCCTCATGGCAAAAGGGGTTTGGAAATTCATGGGTATCAAACGATATTTGATCTGATTATTGGGAACATCATAAAGCATTTTAGATATCATTCCGCAGGGCTCCTGGTACTCCTGATAAGTAGAGGTATGGGATAATGTTTCATGGGAAAGTGCCGTAAGGGTACCATCCCTTTTAGCTCCAATCTGCATTCGCTGTTCATTATGCTGCCTCATCCCGGTATTGGTAAACATCTGATGCCGTGTGACCGTTACCTGTACAGGGCGGTTAACCATTTTTGAAGCCATTACGGCCAGTGTCGCATGGCGTTCCACATTTAGTTTTGAGCCAAAGCCTCCACCAACATAAGCGGCGATAACCCTTACATCTTTCTTCGGAATTTGAAAAGTATCCGAAATTGCTATCGTGGCATTTTCCACCATTTGCTGGCTCGCATAAGCTGTGACTTTGCCATTTTCCCAGGAGGCGATAATCGCGTGCAGCTCCATTGGGTGGTGATGTTCTAGAGGCGTATTATAGGTGGCATCCAGGGTTTCATCGGCTTCAGCCATTCCTGCAGCCATATCTCCACGGGAATAGTCTGGATTTCCCGAGGGTTTATAAGCTTTTGCCTGTGATTCATCAAAATGTATGGTTGGATCCGGATCTTTTTTATATTCAAATTTGACTAATCTGGCCGCATATTGTGCCTGTTCAAAAGTTTCAGCTATAACCACACCAACATATTCCCCGTAATAATTGATCTTTGGACTTTGCAAAACCGGGGCAATAGTGGTTGTGGAAAGTTGTGGCATCTCCTCATCAAAGCTATTCAATTTTTCAGCATTCTTATAGGTGATTACCGCAAGCACCCCGTCTAATTTTTCTGCTTCGGAAGTATCTACAGAGACAATCTCGCCCTTGGCAATGGTACTGTTGATCCCTTGCGCATACACTTTATTTTCTACAGGAAACTCAGAAGCATATTTTGCCATTCCCATTACTTTTAACCGGCCTTCTACCCTGTTAATGGGATTTCCTACTCCAGATGCGTTTAATGTCTCCATAATGCTTTTTTAGTTTTCAGATTGCTCAGGCTTTTCTTTCGTAAGCCTGGCTTAAGGCTCTTACAATAGCCTTTTTTCCCATTTCTACTTTATACTTATTATCCTCCAAAGGTTTCGCATCCTTTATGGCAAGCTCTGCAGCAGTTTCAAAATTTGCCTGGTTCGGTTTTTTTCCTGAAAGGAATTTTTCAGCTTCAAATAATTTCCAGGGCTTATGGGCAACCCCTCCCATCGCAAGTCCGGCTTCAGCAATTACGCCACCTTTGATGTTTAATCCCGCTGCAACCGAGACCAGGGCAAAGGCATAACTGGCGCGTTCGCGAATTTTCAGGTAATAATAATGATCTGAAAAAACAGGTTTTGAAAGATGTATAGCCGTGATCAATTCCCCCGGCATAAGGTTGGTATCTTTTTCAGGATGGTCTCCCGGCAAGCGGTGAAAATCGGTAAATTCAATCATCCTGGAGGACCCATCGGGTTGCTGAACTTCTACTGTTGCCCCAATTGCTGCCAATGCCACACACATATCTGAAGGATGAACGGCCACGCAGTCCTCACTCCACCCGAAAATAGCATGTGTGGCATTCATGCCATGAAGGGCGCCGCATCCTGTGCCAGGTTCGCGTTTGTTGCAAGGCATAGATGTTTCGTAAAAATAAGGACAACGGGTGCGCTGTAGCAGGTTTCCACCATTGGTAGCCATATTGCGAATTTGTGCCGTGGCCGCCGAAAGCATTGCCATAGATAATAAAGGATACCGCGTCCTGATATCGGGATGGTTTGCCGTATCTGAATTACTTAGCATCGCGCCCAGTTTTAAACCCCCGTCTTCGTTTGGGGTAATTCTTTTATAATCCAGGCTGGCAACTTCTATTAGCTGCCCGGGACGCTCCACATCCTCTTTCATCAAATCTATCAGGTTTGTTCCGCCCCCTAAGTAGTGGGAATCTGAATTTGCTGCCCGGAGTGCTTCTTCTGTACTTTTTGCTCCTGTGTAAGTGAATGGCCTCATGCTAATGTTGCTTTTTGTTTTCCGAAAAGAAAGTTGACTGCCTAAGCGTTTTTCGCTTTTTCCATTTGTTCCCGGGTGGCAAACTCCCAGGTTGGCATTTCATCATCCCCGGAATGTACTTCCTTAAATGCCTGGACGATGTTATTATAAGTCCCACAGCGGCAAATATTTCCCGACATTCTTTCCCTTATTTCTTCTTCGGAAAGTTTTAAATTGGTCTCAATATTTTTGAAGTTTTCTGTTACATAACTCGCCTCACCGTTCTTGGCTTCTTCGAGCAATGCCACGGAAGAGCAAATTTGCCCGGGTGTGCAATAGCCACACTGGAAGCCATCGTGTTTCAAAAATGCCTCCTGCATAGGGTGGAGCCTGCCATCTTCAGCTAAACCTTCAATAGTCGTGATTTCCTTATCCTCACAGGTTGCCGCTAAGGTAAGGCAGGACAGCTTTCGCTTGCCATCAATCATCACCGTACAGGCACCACACTGGCCGTGGTCACAACCTTTTTTGGACCCGGTAAGGGCCAGGCGTTCACGCAAGGCATCAAGCAGCGTAACCCTGGAATCCAGTGTTAAAGGTTTTACCATCTTGTTTACCCGAAGATTTACTTTCACTTCGTTAAGAAGAACTTTTACCTCGTCGGGAAGATTTTCTGCGGTTTGCGCGAACAGCTCTGAAGTAAAATAAGGAGAAGCCCAGATGCTTAAACTGGCCGCGGAGATTTGCTTTAAGAACTTTCTACGGGAGGACCCGTTTAAACCAATTTCATCGAAAATTCTTTCTTCGTCTTCAGTAAAATTATCAGAATCTCTTTTACTTTCCCATTTTTCCAAATCTTTCATAAGCATTTTTTTAGGGGGTAAGCGGAAACAATAAATTTAAAGATTTTAATTTCTTAAAGCGTTATCATTATGTTAATCAGCTATGTCTTATAGAAATGGTGATTATAGAATGATTGATTTTTATTAAAATTTATTGAAGCAGAAAGTTTATGCAGCACCAAATAGGGCTAATTTAAAAGGGGATAGTACTTATCACTTGTCTTTATTTGAAGATTCAGTAGAAATTACGGGAGTGGTAAATATAGTCGTAGATATAACCGATTTTAAAACTGCTAAAAAACATCTCTCAGAAAGTGAAAAAAGGTACCGGCAGATTGTGGAAACCTCGCAGGAAGGATCTGGGTGATCGCTGAAAATAACATTACCACTTTCGTCAACCAGCGTATGGCAGAGCTCCTAAAGTATTCCAGGAAGGAGATCATTGGAAAAGATATTTCCTATTTTATGAATCATAAAAGCGGTCCAGGATCCATTCTTTCCGGCATTCTAAATGCATATTGCTAATCCGGCTCCAGCTATTCACAGGTTGGTTTTAAAAATGGAACACCATCTCTGGTTTCCATTACATATCCATTGTCCAGCATAGGTTTAAAGCTCTTATCCAAAGAGAAATGCCATAACAAAAAACCATAGTCACACTGATTAATACGGCCTGCCCGGTATTCTTTTTTCATCAGTTTTTTTAATTTTTTCCAATACTTTTGAGGAGCATACTGCAGGAGAAAAAAAGGATTAAAATCGGGTTCACTAAATTCCTTATCAGTGTACTGCCTGATCCTTTTTATGGTAGGAAAACCATACTTTTTGGTAATGCTTATCATCCTTTTCGTATGTTCCGCATCTTTGGGATAAATATAATTGTTGTAAATGTGGTTCCTTAGATCGCCATCACCAAAGTCCAGCTTAGGCAGCTCCGGCAGCCCCAGGCTGTCCAGTAGGTTTTCTGGCAGCTCGTTTTCACGCCCGCCAGTAGTTTTAAGACTTGCGTAATTCCGCAGAAGCTTATCATACCTGTACATCAATTCCATTTCTTCCACCAACACCGCGAAATCCTGCTTAAAAAGTTTTTCTTTAGACTGGGAAAAGCCTGCTGAGCAGACAAACAAAAAGAGAAGTAAAAAAAATTTCATCAGATTTTAAATAATTAGTTGTGCCTTCATAACGGTCTGCGGCAAAGATATGCTTCTATACAAATTCTTCAAACTGCTGACCTTTCTTAAATGATTCGGGGGTACCCCGAAGGAGTGAAGAAAAGGACAGAGTTTAAATTACACTCCCAGGCACTTGTTTTCAAATATTTCCAAAATGATCTTTTATGAGGACTTTCCCAGCGGGAACCCTCCAATTTGCACGCTTAGAACGGCTATCCCAACAGGTAACCGAAATGGATCTCTTTAAACTGAGCCCGGCACGTTTTTATCAACCGTCTTTATTAGGTCCTAATCTTTTAGAATTGCGTTCTCTTTTAATCCTGCAATTTGTTTATCCACAGCTCTTTCTGAAATATTTATTACTTCAGCCATTGCCGAAGCTGAGATAATACTAAATGGAAGATCTTCTCAGAACTTTTTCCCACTCGTGTGAGGCACCCGTAATACCTAAAAATCAGCGGCTGGTGCTCCTGTAGGCATAAATAATTTGTTCAATATCATCCTTAATGAACTCCCAGTATTTTCCTAACAAACATATAGGATCAAAATCATCATCGGCTTCAGTAAAATTTATAAAGTTTTGTAGTATAGCTTCTTTGTCGTGACTATAAGGATAGCGCTTTTCGTGCAATTGTAACATTTGATCCAAACTATATGAAGCAAAAAGAGCATGAAGGTCCCAAAAGTCCTTTTTGCGCCCTCCACGTTGGACTACATCTACCTTCATAGCAATAATTTCTTCAGTAGAAGCCATTCGAATTGTATCTTCCATAAATGGAGGCTGAATAAATTCATCAGTATAAAAAACATCCAGTTTTATATAATTATTCTCATCCTCTCCAATGATAAATGATTTTCCCATAGCAGGAGGAATAGCCAAATAATCTACATGCTGAAAATTAGCTTTAAGATATGCAGTTATTTTGTCAAAATCAATGCTGCCATAATCCGCATCAGTAAACAGATCAATATCAATGGATTTTCGGTGTCCAATCTTTAAACTTAAAGCGGTACCACCAACTAACCTGAAGTCCCTGAACTCCTCAACAACCATCAATTTTAGCAAACTTTCGTGAAGTAATTTATTTATGCTGTTGTAATGAAGCATATTGAGGATTAGCTTATATCTGAATGAGCTTTACGATCTATGGCATGTAATACAGCATCCACTTTTTGACTGCCATAAAAACGCAGGATTTCTTTTTTTTCAGATTCATTTCCGCGCTCAAATACCCTTTTTATGACTGCTTTATATTGTTTCCTCCAGTCAATACCATTAATGTCCGTATCCCAGAATAATGATCTTCTTAAAACAGAAAGCTTAGGTGCTTCGGTTTCCCGTTTTTCTTTTTCCTTGTCAATATCATAATACGTTTGCAGAACAGCCAGTGTCCCTTCTTCCAGGTTGAGCTTATTCTCAATTTTTAATGCCAGAGCCGTGTTCAGGTTTCTTTTGCCTTTGGTAATTGTATTTAAAGTTTGCGGATGCTCGTTTATGCTCAAAGCAAAAGGACGTTGTTTTAAAGAACGCTTTTTTAACTCACGCCCTAAAACAATTCCTGGATGAATGCCTTTATATTTTAATAAATTATCCATAATTTAAATATAAACAAAATTGCTTATAAATATTTATATTTTCCTATAGAAATCGTATATAGACCAATTAATAGCTGTTTTTCAGACACTTAATTCAAATAGTTCTCTGCAACCTCCGGGCGCAAAGCAAGATTTGTCATGACAATGACACATCTTGCTTTGACATCAATTTATTCTTTTACTGGCCTAGTAAAATTTACTTGGCGCATGATGATGCTATCATTTTTTATTTCATCTACATCAATTATAAATATTATAACATCTTCTTCCCAACTATCATCTTCTTCAAATGTTTTAGCAACTTTTATATAAGGTGTATTTCTAAAAAAATTGATGTCAAGTAATATTTTATCCTTTCAAAAAGAACTGTGCTTTTGTAAAATTATAGGTGGTTTACCACCAAACATTTCATATGCTTTTTTGCTTTGATTGAAATGACCAAATTGAAATTTAGTATCACCGTATGTATCCTTTTCCGCCTGCCTAATTCGAAATTTTATTGAATTTTTTAATTTTTCATCAGGTTCTCCTGCCTGAACTGCTTCTGTAAAATCTAGTTTTTCCATTTCATCATATTGATTATCAAATAAGATATAAACTGTGTCTTTTTCCTGAGACAACAATAAAGTTGGAAATAAAATCAATAGAAAAGTTGAGAAAATCTTATTCATTACAATTAGGTGTTGTTGTAGAGTTTCCTTCTGCTCCGTATTTATAAAGACTTATTTTTTCTGCATCTGCATTATCAGAATAATCATCACCAGCAACCGTCCCATCTAAACCTCTATACGATACATATTCATAAAATTTATCCCAATCCCAAATAGAGTTGTCGTCATAACCATTTAAAAAACTGCTATCATTTAATTTTGGATGCACTTCTTTTAGTGCTTTTTGCATTATATTAGTATAACCAGCAGCCATTATTTCCTGAGACCACTCTTCATGTTTGTCTCCTCCAGGACTAAACCCTCCACCGCCAACGGGACCACATTGCACTCTCATAATTTAAGATGTATGACAGCTCCAATCTGCGAGACTATTTTGACCACCAATACC
>NZ_JAVRHQ010000129.1:0-254 GCF_031846485.1 Autumnicola tepida | reverse complement strand
AAAGCTTTGAACCCGGCTTCTTCAACTTCTCTGTACCAGTGTGCCAGTTTAGTTAAGGCTATGCCTTTATCAGTATTTTCATTGAATATGGTCCTAAGATTATTGACCAGAGAATAGGCTTTAAAGATATCCGGGTATTCTTTGAAGAGGATCTTTGCGCGTTGTGATTGTTTATCGGTCCATTTAGAGGCTGCTTTGTAGAGTAGGTATCTGCTTCGGGCGAGTAATTGTTTATGAGAGTCACCATTGGATAG
>NZ_JAVRHQ010000128.1:0-272 GCF_031846485.1 Autumnicola tepida | reverse complement strand
AGAAATATTGAAAAAGAGATCGCCAGACGGGGCAAAAGTAAGGGTTCGATTCCCTGGATTTCAACAAGAGAAAGCCCTTTGGGTTTTGGGATTTCTTCCCTTTGGGGAGATGTTCGAAGGACAGAGGGGCCGTTCATTGAAATATTGAATTGACAAATAGTAATAGAGGAATGATCTTCTATTATGAGTAGCAAAGAATTAAGACTAGAAGAGTCATCTTTTGAGCTTTATTTTGTTTTGTTCCTTAGGGAACAAGGCGAAAAAACTTTTAA
>NZ_JAVRHQ010000127.1:0-273 GCF_031846485.1 Autumnicola tepida | reverse complement strand
CTAAAAGTTTTTTCGCCTTGCTCCCTAAGGAACAAAACAAAATAAAGCTCAAAAGATGACTCTTCTAGTCTTAATTCTTTGCTACTCATAATAGAAGATAATTCCTCTATTACTATTTGTCAATTCAATATTTCAATGAACGGCCCCTCTGTCCTTCGGACATCTCCCCAAAAGGAAAAAATCCCAAAACCCAAAGGGCTTTCTCTTGTTGAAATCCAGGGAATCGAACCCTTGCCTTTTGCCCCGTCTGGCGATCTCTTTTTCAGTATTTCC
>NZ_JAVRHQ010000126.1:0-299 GCF_031846485.1 Autumnicola tepida | reverse complement strand
TTAAAATAAAAATAGAACCAAAAAATTGAAAAATTCAACAAGCCGAAAAATCCTTATCATTCTAGAAAATTAAAAGTCAAAAGGAATAATAGAACAAAAAGAAAATTTCAAAAAATAAACTGACCAGAACGGCCAATCTCTCGTGCTTACTCTGGCGGGGCGCTACTCTAGGCAACATCGCTTAACAGCAAATAACGGGTTGTATCCTGAAAATTGTTATTTTTAGAAACTAATTTAAAAATTAACAAGCCGACAAATACGTATTCCTAATCCCGTTACTTGCGTTAAACGTAACCGTT
>NZ_JAVRHQ010000125.1:0-313 GCF_031846485.1 Autumnicola tepida | reverse complement strand
CTGCTCACAATTAGCGAAAAAAGTAATTATAAAATCTGCACTTAAAAAGAGCAATTCTTATTGATAGAAGTTTTTTCAGCGGAATCTTATAAACATACATTTTAATTTAAAATTCCAGGAAAACAGAAAATGAATTAGATTTTCAATTAAAGAGTATTTATTGTAGAAAGAAATCTGCTTCAAATAAGATCAATCAAACCGACTTCTACTCTGCCGCAGAATCTAAAAAGAAAAAAATGTGCAAAAACAGAAAGTTTTCAAACGGAAAAAATTTCAAAAAGCACTACGCTGACACCTACTCAGCCGGAAAAAT
>NZ_JAVRHQ010000124.1:0-336 GCF_031846485.1 Autumnicola tepida | reverse complement strand
CGCGGTTAATGCAAGTTGCGAATGAGAACTTGGATTGTTCAGCTAAGCCTTTAAAATTATTAATATCTAAAATATAACTTTTTACTGATTCAGCGCAATTTGATTTAACCGCTGTTACCTACTGGAGTGCGAAAAAAAGCGCTTTATTGAAATTTGCCATTATTAATCGTGAATATTTTTCAGCGCCAGGGAAAAATTATTCATTTGAAAACCATTAAAACACGAACTGAAAAAATGCACTTCCCGTTGAGTTAATTTCAGTTTTGTAACGCAGAATCTTTATAATTATCAGAAAAAAATGGTAATGAGAAATTTAAAAATTTCAGCGCACTCTTG
>NZ_JAVRHQ010000123.1:0-362 GCF_031846485.1 Autumnicola tepida | reverse complement strand
TTAACCGCGGCCGTTACCAACAAGAGTGCGCTGAAATTTTTAAAATTCTCATTACTATTTCTTTTTTGATTTTTATAAAAATTCTGCTTTACAACGTGGAAATTAACTCAACGGGAAGTGCAGTTTTTCAGTTCGTATTAATGGTTTTCAAAGGAAAAATTCTTTCCCTGGCGCTGAAAAATATTCACGATTAATAATGGCAAATTTTAATAAAGTGCTTTTTTTCGCACTCCAGTAGGTAACAGCGGTTAAATCAAATTGCGCTGAACCAGTAAAAAGTTATATTTTAGATTTTAATAATTTAAAGGCTTAGCTGACAAATCCAAGTTCTCATTCGCAACTTGCCTTAACCGCGGCCGTTA
>NZ_JAVRHQ010000122.1:0-362 GCF_031846485.1 Autumnicola tepida | reverse complement strand
GAAGTCTATACTGACGGTACCAAGATCGAATCTGCAGCCGGACGATACACCTTTGTCTGGGGCAATGCCATAAAAACACGCAAAGAAAAAATGATGCAGCAACTTGAGGAGATGTGGGAGTATGCCCAGAGTATTGCTGATGATGAAGATAAGGATCCCACTCCTCCGGATTTTAAAAAAGTTGAGAAGGAAAAGGTAGAACAGACAGCCCAAAAGATCAATAAGATCCTCAAAGGAAATGACAAGGCCACTGCTAAAGCCAAGGCTAAGGCTCGTTACATCAAGAAGAATTTTGCTGCCAATCTAGAGAAGTACGAGCAGCAGGAAGTACTTCTTGCGGGGCGAAACAGCTACAGCAAAAC
>NZ_JAVRHQ010000121.1:0-388 GCF_031846485.1 Autumnicola tepida | reverse complement strand
TTCCAAAAGCGAGTGCAAATATACAACGCTTTTTTCTTTCCCCGCAACTATTTTTTAAGGAAATTTTTAAACCTCTTTTTCTAAGTTTTCCTGCGCATTCTCCTACTCTCAATGAACTTCCCGGCCCCAAAACCCCCAAAGGGGAATGACGCCATTGATGCCTTAGCCTTTTGCTTAAGCGGCTGCAAATATACACCCGTTTTTTAATTACACAAGGACTACAGCTAATCTTTTTTGGGATTATTTTAAGAAGAACCGCTAATAGCCTGAAAACAGTAGATTTAAACTGAAAACTTTTTTGTATAAATACCAGCAGCCGGAATTTCACTCCAAAGGAGCAGCCGGAATTTGGCAATTAACCTTCTCCTTATTTATCATATAAATGCAT
>NZ_JAVRHQ010000120.1:0-453 GCF_031846485.1 Autumnicola tepida | reverse complement strand
AAATTGCGCTGAATCAGTAAAAAGTTATATTTTAGATATTAATAATTTTAAAGGCTTAGCTGAACAATCCAAGTTCTCATTCGCAACTTGTCTTAACCGCGGCCGTTACCAACAAGAGTGCGCTGAAATTTTTAAGTTTCTCATTACAATTATTTTGATAATATAGAAATTCTGTGTTTTAACGTAGAGGCTAACTCAACGGGAAGTGCAGTTTTTCAGTTCATGTTTTAAAATGTTTAGCAGGAATAATTCCGCTTATAACATTAATTTTTGCCCTGGCGCTGAAAAATATACACGATTAATAATGGCAAGTTTTAATAAAGCGCTTTTTTTCGCACTCCAGTAGGTAACAGCGGTTAAATCAAATTGCGCGGAATCAGTAAAATTTAATATTTTAGAACTTAATAATTTATGGCTTAGCTGACAAATTCAAGTTCTCATTCGCAACTTGCA
>NZ_JAVRHQ010000012.1:0-139288 GCF_031846485.1 Autumnicola tepida | reverse complement strand
CTCTTTTATTTTCTGTAGAACTATTACTGGTTTTTCCTGATTTGAGGAATTCTTTCATCTATTAGCTTTAACCCAAGCTGGTTCTCAGTATTAATAAGGTCAAATAATTCCAGGGCCCTCCGCATGGTTTGTTCTTCTTCCATTTGCTCTTTTACAAACCACTGTAAGAAAGTTTCAGAAGTAAGATCCTGCAGCTTTCTGCATTTATAAACAATGTTATGAATGGATTTGGTAATGGCAATTTCCTGGTCCAGAGCGGTTTCAAAAATTTCTTCCAGGGAATTATATTCATGGAGAATATTTGATACTTCAGGAGAATAAGCCGTGCCGCCATTATCATTTATAAAGTGGAAGATCTTCATCATATGTTCCCTTTCTTCCGCAGCTTGCTCATAGAAAAATTCGGCGCTATAGTTTAGTGCGTTATGATCGCACCAGGAAGCCATGGCCAGATAAGCCGAAGAAGACTGTGCTTCCTTCTGAATTTGTTTATTTAGAAGATCCATGATTTCTACATGGATGCTTAACTTCTGTCTTACAATATCTTTCATTTTTTCTTTTTCCTAAAAATACAGAAAAATGGATTAACCGCCTAAAAACCAGTAAGATTTAGAAGAAATCTAAGATAAAAAGAAAAGTTCTGTTAAATGCCGGTGCTAAGAATGGAATTGAGCTCGAGCATCCCAAAAGTGCCATGTACCAGTTCCTGAAGGTCCAGGACCTCCATGGTGTTGAGAATAAATAAATGTTCCCGGTTACAAAGCATCAGGATTTCGAGGCCGTGCTTGTTTTTTCCGTTGAAATGGCTTTCAGGATTAATATTTTTAACCTGTTGGCGAAAAGCCAGAAGCTGACAAAAACTGAGCTTCACGATTTTATGATTGAAATCAACATAAAAGCAGCGGCCTTTGTCGCACTGATAAGAAGTGAAATATTGAGAAGAAAATAAACGCTTCATAGCAGGGCAAACTTAATCCTTATTTAGAATAAATACAAATATTAGATCTTAATTTGTCTTTTAATCTGCTGATTTAAGGATATAAAAGTCTCTGTCCTGGAAACTCCTTCAATTCCCTGGATATTTTTATTAAGTACCTGCATGAGATGTTCGTTGTCCCGGCATAGTATTTTTAAGAAAATCGACCAGTTTCCGGTGGTATAATGGCATTCTATAACTTCAGGAATTTCCCTTAGCTGGTTCACTGCTCTTGGGTTGCTCACGGCTTTGTCCAGGTACACGCCTACAAAGGCCATGGTTTTATACCCGAGCAGCCGTGGATCTATCATTAATTTTGAACCTTCGATAAGGCCGGACTTCTCAAGTTTTCTTAGTCGCTGGTGTACCGCCGCGCCGGTAATGCCAATGCCACGCGCTATTTCCAAAATAGGTTTTTTAGCGTCTTCCATCAGGGCGTTCAAAATGGTTTTGTCTATACCATCTATAACTACATTTTGGTCTACTACTTTCATATTGGTAGGTTTTGGATGTATAGCTAAAATAAGAAATTAGCTTTACAAAATTAACCTCCTACCTCTCCTAATGGATTATATCCCAAGTAATCGGTATGTTTTTCCTTAAAAATGATATCATGCTTCTCCAGTTCCTCCAGGATAGGTTTATATACTTCTTTCTTAATGGGTAGCTGTACTCCCGGAGTGGTGATTTCCTTGTTCAGGATTTTCAAAGCCGCAATGGCTACAGGTAACCCCACTGTTTTTGCCATGGCGGTTTCCTGCTGGTTCTTGCCAATATGGACCATGGTGGCGTCAATTTGTTTCCTTTCGCCGTTAAGTTCATAGCCAAATTTATGGTACATCACGATCATATCTTTATCTTCAGGTTGCAGTGTCCATTTCTCCATTAATATTTTCTGTAGCGCCTGTGCCGGAGTGGCATTTTTAATTCCTATTTTCTTTTTATCATTAAACAGGTCCAGGTCTTTAAGTTTTTCCCACATGATATCATCCTGGTCTATTTTCAGGTTATGCCGCATTTTTAGTTCTACGGAATCGGTGGTGGAGTAGGGCAGGAAAGAATTTACAAAATCCCGGTAGCTCATATTTTCAGAATTCACCATGGTAAAGCTGTCATCTGTCATTCCCAACTGTACAAACATGTTCCAGGCGCGGCTGAAGCCAACACGGCGTATGGTGCCGCGGTAAAGCGTGAGGATATCTTCCAGCCCGTAAATGCTTCGGTAATCGAGGGAATTCCGGTTGGCGTATGCTTCAAACTTTCCATAACCTTCTATAGCGAGAAATTCAGTTCTTCGGAATAACCTGTGGTAAGGGATAAACTTATATTTTCCTTCCTGGATAAATTCAGCGACGCCTCCCTGCCCGGCAACAACAACGTTACGGGGGTTCCAGGTAAACTTGTAATTCCATAAATTAGTGTCGTTTTCAGGAGCAATTAACCCGCCGGTAAAGGATTCGAAAAGAAGCATTTTCCCGCCCTGGTCCCGAATTCTGGCAATCACCTGCATGGCGCTCATATGGTCAATGCCGGGATCTACACCAATTTCATTCATAAATATTAAATTATGCTTTTTCACTTCTCCGTCTAAAGCCTTCATCTGCGGACTGATGTAAGAGGCCGTCACCATATTTTTTCTGAATTTCAGGCAGGCTTTGGCAACTTCAATATGCAATCTCGCGGGAAGCATGGAGATCACTATATCTGCAATTTTTACATTTTGTTCCAGGTTCTCTTCATTGAAGATATCAAGAAAAATGGCTTCGCAGCGGCTGTGCCCGGCGATGATTTCACTGGTATAATCTGGCTCTATATCCCCTATTTTAAGAAAAAGGTCCTGCTTTTCACACTGGTCCAGCAGGTACTTTATGAGCACAGAAGTAGATTTTCCTGCACCAATAATTAATATTTGTCGCATAAATTGAGTTAGTTTTGTGTAGTGTATCTAAATTATCAAAATTTTGCATCTGCAGGAATTTAAAGTGCCTTCAGTTGCTGACAATATGCACGAGATGAATAAAAAATTTCTTATTGCCGGAGCCATCTTTGGGTTTCTGGGAGTCATAACAGGAGCTTTCGCTGCTCATGGCCTGAGGCCGCTGATAACTGCAGAATCTTTCCAGAGCTTCGAAACTGGGGTGAAGTATCAAATGTACCACGCCTTATTTTTGCTGATTTTAGGACTAAAACCATTTCTTTCTCCCAAATTGCTGGGCATTGTTTTCTACCTTTTAATTTTTGGTGTCCTTTTCTTTTCTGGTTCCATTTATTTGCTGGCGACTAATAATTTATCCGGGTTTGACTTCCGCAGCATCGCGCTTATCACTCCTTTAGGCGGAATGTTGCTCATTATCGCATGGCTGTTAACGCTGATAAGTGCCATAAAGTTAAAAAAGAAATAAAACAGCTTGATGAAGCAGGTGGTCCCTTAGGCTTTCCTAATTTTGTATCTATAAACAAACCACACAACCTTAATATTATGATTGCAAATGATGAAATTTACGAAAACGATTTCGATAGAGCAGTTCGGAATTAAAAATGCCAAAATCCATTACCAGTTTTCCCCAGAACAATTGCATGAGGAAACTATTAAAAGAGGGGAAGGCGTGGAAGTCGATTCCGGTGCCCTTGCGGTAAATACCGGCAAATTTACAGGGCGTTCTCCAAAAGATCGTTTTATAGTTAAAGATGAAATTACCAAAGATGAAGTTTGGTGGGGGGACATTAATATTCCTTTTGAGGAAGAAAAGTTTGAACGGCTTTATAAAAAGGTAACAGAATATCTTTCGGGGAAAGAAATATATGTAAGGGATGCCTATGCCTGTGCAGATGAAAATTACCGGATGAACATAAGGGTAATTACAGAATATCCCTGGTCCAACATGTTTGTTTACAATATGTTCCTTCGTCCTGAAGCAGAAGAACTGGAAAATTTTGAGCAGGAATGGAGCATTATTAATGCGCCAGGCTTTAAGGCCAATCCTGAAACCGATGGCACCCGCCAGGGAAATTTCGCAATTATCAATTTCAAGAAAAAGATGGTATTAATAGGGGGCACCGGTTACACAGGAGAGATCAAAAAAGGTATTTTTTCGGCATTAAATTTCATTCTTCCAAAATATCATAAAACATTGCCTATGCATTGCTCGGCCAATGTTGGGAAAGGTGGGGACACTGCAATTTTCTTTGGATTATCCGGCACCGGCAAAACAACCCTTTCGGCAGATCCCGATAGAAAACTGATAGGAGACGACGAGCATGGCTGGACCCCTGAAAATACTATTTTTAATTTTGAAGGCGGCTGCTACGCAAAAGTCATTAATCTTTCTGAAGAGAATGAGCCGGATATTTATCATGCTATCAGGCCCGGGGCGATTTTAGAAAATGTGATCCTGGATAAAAATGGGAAGGTGAATTTTGAAAATGCATCTATCACCCAGAATACAAGGGTAAGTTATCCCATAGATCATATTGATAATATTCAGAAACCATCGGTTGGGGAAAATCCTAAAAACATATTTTTTCTTACTGCCGATGCCTTTGGTGTTTTGCCACCTATAAGCAAGCTCAGTCCCGGCCAGGCCGCTTATCATTTTATAAGCGGTTATACGGCAAAAGTGGCGGGAACCGAAGCTGGTATAGATGAACCGGTGCCGAGTTTCTCCGCCTGTTTTGGCGCACCTTTTATGCCTTTACATCCTACACTTTATGCTGAAATGCTCCGCAAAAAAATGAAAGATGCCAATGTAAATGTATGGCTTGTAAATACCGGATGGACAGGCGGCCCTTACGGAACTGGCAGCCGCATGAAATTGAAATATACACGGGCCATGATAAGTGCAGCTTTGGAAGGGAAACTGGAAAACGCGGAATTTGAAACCCATAAAATTTTTGGGCTTCAAATGCCCGAAACCTGTGAAAATGTGCCTTCCGAAGTGCTTAACCCGAGGGAGACATGGCAAGACAAAGAATATTATGACCGCAAAGCTAAAGAGCTTGCTTCTTCATTTAAAAATAATTTCCGGCAGTTTGAAGATTATGCAAACCAGGAAATTATAAAAGGAGCTCCTGTTGTTTAGGTTTAATTAGTTGAAAAGAAAAATCCGGTGCTGTTACAACACCGGATTTTTTAATATTTAGAGAGAAGAGCTGACTTTGGAAAATTGAAAATGAAAAATATGAGAATAGATTCCAAATCCATTTTTTCAGTCTTCAGTCCACAGCCATAGGCTTAAAGAAATCCGCACCAAAAACATCGAAATCCAATCCACAAACTATCAAATCAACTACCAACACAACTCCAAAGCTACTTCTTATTAACCTGCGCTATATATTTGTTAAGCGCCATGGTCATAGAAGGTGTTTCAGCAGTTGGTGCTTTTATATTCACCGTTAAGCCATGTTCTTTGGCAGCTTTTATGGTAG
Organism: Autumnicola tepida; assembly: GCF_031846485.1. NCBI lineage: Bacteria > Pseudomonadati > Bacteroidota > Flavobacteriia > Flavobacteriales > Flavobacteriaceae > Autumnicola > Autumnicola tepida. Next base: position 133,887 of record NZ_JAVRHQ010000012.1, on the reverse strand, counting down.
TATTGCCAAACACTGCAATACGGGTGTCATTCTGTTTAAAATCTGGAAAATTTTCAAAAAGCGATTTAATACCGCTTGGGCTAAAAAATACCAGGATATCATAAGTAACATCCCTTAAATGGGATAAATCACTTACTACAGTCCTGTAAAGCACCGCCTTTTTCCATTCCACCCCAAGTTTATTCAGGGTTTTTGGAACATCCGGTTTCAGCATATCTGAAGACGGCAGTAGAAACTTCTCGTTTTTGTATTTTTTAATGAGCGGGGATAATTCAGCAAAAGTTCTTTTACCCACGTAGATCTTACGCTTTCTATATACCACATACTTCTGAAGATAATAGGCTACAGCTTCACTCAGGCAAAAGTATTTTAAAGCATCTGGTACTTTATAACGCATTTCTTCAGCAATTCTAAAAAAGTGGTCCACAGCGTTCCTGCTGGTTAAGATAATGGCGGTGTACTTGGTAAGATCCACTTTTTGCTGCCTTACTTCCTTGGAAGGAACACCTTCGACATGTATAAAGGGTATGAAATCAATTTTTACTCTTTGTTTTTCCTCAAGTTCGAAATAAGGAGAGTTTTCAACTTTTGGTTCAGGTTGAGAAATCAAAATTGTTTTCACTTTCATATATCAGTACTTTATTTTTATCCCCGGTTTATTGTAAACACCTTGTACAAAATAATATAAGGGGCAAATTCGAGAGCGCAAAGGTACAAAATAAAATAAAACAACTGCTGTGAAATTAATCGCTGATTTTGTTTAATAACCATAACCAGGCTAAGGCCATTGCTTAACAGCAGAAACAGCAGCAGGCCGTATAAAATATTACGTGTGGGACTAACGGCATAGGTTAGAAAAACTACCACAATAAGTACAAAAAGCGCCAGAAAATTCCGGTAGCTCAGCTTTTTAAAGAGATATTCATCTATTTGCTGGTCAAGCCCGAAGATATTTGCAATAATTTTTTCGATGCCAAACTTCAGCAGCACAAAACACGTATATCCGGTAGCGATTCGCACATATAAAATGGCGGGGGAAAGATCCTGGGGCTCACCCGCGAAAAAATTATAAATTATTAAGAGAAAAAGTGATACTCCGGCAACATTCACCAGAAACAGCAGAATGTTAAAAGGATGAAAAGCATTGTTCTCTTTCCCTCTAAACATCATAAATTTGTTCGACGTCAGTAATGACAGGAACTCCCCAAATCGCTGAGGATAGCGATTCCTGATAATGGCCAGTAAAACAATGCAAGCCACAAGTATAATGGTAATCCAGTCTGTAGATCCTACTTGTCTTTCTAATGCTTGCAAAGGGAAATATTTTTTACAAATGTATGATATTGAATGAAAAACTTGAGGCTGTTACCCAAGAAAGGATAAGTTAAAATATTACATTTGTGCAAAATTCTCCGGGATGGTTAAAGGGATTATTATTATACCCACCTATAATGAAATTGAAAATATAGAACGGATTATAAGGAATGTTTTTTCCCAACGTCGTAAATTTCATATTTTGGTGGTGGATGATAATTCTCCCGATGGTACGGCCGCCAGGGTGCGTACCTTACAGGCAGAATTTCCGGAGTGGCTGTTTCTGGAAGAAAGGCAGGGAAAGCTTGGACTGGGAACAGCATATATCCTGGGGTTTAAATGGGCTTTGGAGCATAAATATGATTATGTTTTTGAAATGGATGCCGATTTTTCCCATAATCCCAATGATCTCATCCGGCTATATAATGCCTGTAAAAGGGATAATGCCGATGTGAGTATAGGCTCCAGGTACATCACCGGAGTGAACGTGATCAACTGGCCTATGAACCGGGTTTTGATGTCCTGGCTGGCTTCCCGTTATGTGAGGTTTATTACCGGGATGGACATACAGGATACCACGGCGGGCTTTGTTTGCTATAAAAGAGAGGTCCTGGAAAAGATCAATCTGGATAAAATACAATTTGTAGGCTATGCTTTTCAAATTGAAATGAAATTTAAGGCTTACCTCTTAAATTATAATATTGTGGAAGTGCCGGTAATTTTTACTGACAGGACCAAAGGAACTTCAAAAATGAGCGGTTCTATTATTTCTGAAGCCGTGTTTGGAGTAATAAAAATGAAGATGAAAAGTCTTTTTAATAAGGTTGAAGTGCAATGAAAAAGGTTTTGATAAAAAACGCCCGGATTGTTAATGAAGGAAAAATACAAGAAGGCGATGTTTTTATAGAAGATGGAATTATAGTTGAAGTTGCCGATAGTATAAGTGCCAAATCCCCCGATGTAAATATTTTTGATGCTGAAGGGAATTACCTTTTACCGGGGCTTATAGACGATCAGGTGCATTTCAGGGAGCCTGGTTTAACCCACAAGGAATCTATAGAGACCGGTTCCAGGGCAGCAGTTGCAGGAGGCATAACTTCTTTTATAGAAATGCCCAATACCCTGCCACAAACCACTACCATAGAACTGCTTGAAGAAAAATTCAGGCTGGCCCGGGAATCTTCTTACGCTAACTATTCTTTTATGTTTGGCGGTACAAATACCAATTTAGAGGAAATCCTAAAGGTGGACCCAAAGACTACCGCCGCATTAAAATTGTTCCTGGGGTCGTCTACAGGAAATATGCTGGTGGACGATGAAAAAGTCCTGGAACAGATCTTCTCAAAGTCCCCCCTGCTAATCGCGGCACATTGTGAGGATGAGGAAATAATTCAGAAGAACTTAAAAGAATGTGTAGAGCGTTACGGGGACGATATTCCTGTAGAGTTGCACCCTAAAATACGCAGTGCGGAAGCCTGTTATAAATCTTCTTCCAAAGCTGTGGCACTGGCTAAGAAAACCGGTGCAAGGCTTCATGTGTTCCATGTTTCCACCGCAAAGGAAATAAGTCTTTTCAGCAATAAAAAAGCATTAAAAGATAAGAAGATCACGGCTGAGGTTTGTATTCATCACTTGTGGTTTGATGAGTCAGATTATGCCAAAAAGGGAACTTTTATCAAGTGGAACCCTGCGGTAAAAACAAAAAAAGATAAGGACGCTTTGCTGCAGGCGCTTAAAGATGATTATATAGACGTTATTGCTACAGATCATGCCCCGCATACCCGGGAGGAAAAGAAAAATGTTTATACAAAAGCGCCAAGTGGCGGCCCATTGGTGCAGCATGCGCTTCCGGCCCTGCTTCAAATGTACCACCAGGAAAAAATAAGCCTGGAGAAAATTGTGGAGAAAATGTGCCATAATCCCGCGATCTTATTTCAGATTGAAAAACGCGGATTTATAAGAGAAGGTTATAAGGCAGATCTTGTACTGGTAGATCTTAATGCCCCCTGGGCGGTACAGCCAGACAATACCCTTTATAAATGCGGCTGGTCTCCTTTTGAGGGAACTACCTTTAAATCCCGCATTACCCATACCTTTGTGAATGGCCGCCTGGTTTATCGCAATTTTAAGCATCAGCCTTTTACACAGGTAGCTGAGCGCCTTACTTTTGACCGTTAGTTTGATGAAAAAAAAGCTTTTTACCATATCATTGGTCTTTCTGCTTTTCTGTGCATGCCAAAATGTTGAGCGTACGGAGAGGCCAGAGGACCTTATTGCTGAAAATAAGATGGTAGACGTGCTTACAGAACTGGCCATACTGCAGTCGGCCAGGAACCTTAATAGAAATGTGCTTGAGGAAGCAGGGATACATCCTGAGGAATATATTTACGAAAAATATGATATAGACAGCCTGCAATTCCAAAACAGCAACGATTACTACAGTGAAAATTTTGTGCAATATGAGCGCATCTACGAGCAGGTAAGGGACAGGCTGGAAGCGATTAAGAGGGTAAGGGATTCTATACAGGAAGAAGAAGTGCGGATAGAAGATTCTATAGCCAGGCTGGATTCCATCAGTAGGGATTCCATCAGCCGGGACTCTATAAAAGAGTTGCGGGAAGATATAAGCCGGGATAGCCTTGGCAAATCGCTGCAATTCAGGAGAAACCGCTAAGGCTGAATTTCACTTCTATAAATTTTTCCTGTTTCCGAGATACTTTCAGCAATCGGGGTAAATTGAAAGTCAAGATCATTTTTCATCTTTTCGTTGCTAAAATGCCATTCGTCAAATAAAGTCTTTACCGAACCGCGGGTAAGTTGTTTTTTTAAGCCGAAAAGACTGCCGGCACTTTGAAAAATCCAGCCTGTAAAAACCATCCATTTTTTTAGTTCTTTGGAAGGCGGTTTTCTATTCAGGCTTTTAGCGGTTAAATTTAGGACGGTTTTAAAGCTAAGGTTTTCTGAAACAAGGATGTACTGTTCATTTTTTATTTCAGAATTCATTAAAGCCACCATTGCAGTAACCACATCTTTTACATCAACAAAGCCAGTTATTTTGGGAAAATGAAATTTAAAGCCTTTACTAACTTTTTGAAAAAGAAGGCCACTGCCTGAATTCCAGAAGCCCGGGCCAATGATTATTCCGGGATTAACAATAACGGCATCTACGCCTTCTTGCGTACCACGCCAAACTTCAATTTCAGCGCCATATTTGGAGATCGCATAGTCGCTGTGGTCTTCTTCGGGATTCCAGGTAGTTTCTTCAGTAATATTTATTCCCTCTAACGGCTTTCCCACGCTCGCGGTACTGCTTACATGGCAAAGTTTCTCAACAGCATTGGCAATACAAAGGTTAACGATATTTGCCGTTCCGGCAATGTTGGTGCGCCTTAATGCTTTAGCATCTTTAGGGTCAAAAGAGACGAGGGCAGCGCAGTGATAAACATATTTTACGTTGGTAAAGGCACGGTTAAGGGCAGGAACGTCCTGGATGTCGGCCTCGAACCATTCAATTTTGCTGAAAAGCTTTTTTGCTTCAGAAGAAGAGACGTAATAGGAAAAAACTTTTTTAACAGCATTAAGATTGCTGTTCTTCCTGTAGATCGCACGAATATTTTTTCTTGATCTCACGAGATCAAACAGCAGATGTGAGCCAACAAGCCCTGTACCTCCGGTAACTAAAATCATGGGGTAAATATAGCGAAAGCGCCTAGGAAAAATAACAGTTTATGGTATCTTTACGGCTGTTTTTTATAAGAATAGTAGATTATGATTAAGAATTTTATAGAAGAACTGAAGTGGCGCGGAATGCTTCACGATGTAATGCCCGGGGCCGAGGAACATCTTAATGCAGCCATGAGATCGGCATATATTGGTTTTGACCCCACTGCAGATTCCTTACATATAGGTAACCTGGTGCCCATTATGCTTTTGGGCCATTTTCAGCGATGCGGGCATAAGCCTTTTGCCCTGGTGGGCGGAGCCACAGGCATGATTGGCGATCCTTCAGGTAAATCTTCTGAACGTAATTTGCTGGATGAGGAAACACTTCGGCATAACCAGGAATGTGTTAAGGCCCAGCTTTCCCAGTTCCTCGATTTTAATTCCGGTCGTAAGAATGAAGCCGTACTGGTGAATAACTATGACTGGATGAAAGGGATTTCCTTTTTGGAATTTATCAGGGATGTGGGAAAACACATAACCGTAAATTATATGATGGCAAAAGATTCGGTTAAAAATCGGCTTTCCGGCGAAGGGACTGAAGGAATGTCTTTTACAGAATTTACTTATCAATTAGTACAGGGTTACGATTTTCTTCACCTTTACAAAAACAAGGATTGTACCCTGCAAATGGGGGGCAGTGACCAGTGGGGGAACATTACCACGGGAACAGAGCTAATACGCCGTATCGCAGGCGGGAAAGGTTACGCGCTTACCTGCCAGCTCATCACGAAGAGCGATGGCAGCAAATTTGGAAAAAGCGAGGGCGGAAACGTATGGCTTGATGCAAACCGTACATCTCCCTACAAATTTTACCAGTACTGGCTGAATACCAGTGATGAGGATGCTGAAAAATATATAAAGATTTTTACTTTTTTGGAGCGGGAAACTGTTGAGCAGTTAATAGCAGAACATAAGAAGGCGCCGCACCAACGTTTGCTTCAGAAGAGGTTGGCGAAAGAAGTAACCATTACAGTGCATAGTGAGGAAGAATATGAGAACGCGGTAAAGGCTTCGGAAGTGCTTTTTGGAAAAAGTACGGCAGATGATCTTAAAAGCCTGAATGAAAGTACCTTTCTGGATGTTTTTGAAGGCGTGCCACAGGCAGAAGTTCCGTTGGCGGAGGTGCAAAGCGGGCTGGATATGATTGGCGCCCTCTGTGCCCGTACAAATTTTCTCAAATCCAACGGGGAGGCCAGAAGAGCTCTAAAAGAGAATTCCGTTTCGGTGAATAAGGAGAAGGTAAAAGAAGAGTATAAGATCACGGAAGCAGACCTTATAAATGGTAAGTACGTGATCATAAATAAAGGAAAGAAAAACACCTTTATTATTAGAGCGGTTTAAAATGCAAAATCCCTCTGCACCAAGGGGATGCAGAGGGATTTGCAACTAACTAACCAACCAATCTATTATGAAAAACTAACCTAACCTGTGCAGATAAGCCAAACTTATTGTTTTGCTATCTTAGACCAGTTAAGTCGTTAAAGTTTCCTCACATTACAGGCTGGGGAAATTTTTTTTATTTCTTTTTGAAAGTGAGATTTCTATCTTCGGAATGGGTTTATAAAACCATCAGGTTGCAGCCGCGAATATCACTATTATCAAACCTTCCCAGGATCTCATACGATTCTTCTGAAAGTTTTTTCCCAAGGTCCTGGGTGGCTATGAAGGAGCATGAGTAAAGGTTGGCGAGGTCAATAACATTTATTCCGCCGTTTTTCTGAGAGGGAAGAAGGCTTACCGCGTCTTCGGGGTCCCGGATAAGGATTTTCATCCAGGGCGGGCACTCAAATATGCCAGAGCCTTTGGAATATGCCTGGGAGAGTAGCTCGGTCATTCCGTATTCACTATGTATTTTTTCCACCCCAAAACCTGCAGAAAGTATTTTGTGCAGTTCTTCCCTTATCATTTCTTTGCGGCGGCCTTTCATTCCGCCGGTTTCCATAATAACAGTGTTCTTAAGCTGAAAATTGTAATTTTCAACAAGGTCCAGCAGTGCGAAAGAAACTCCTATCAACAGGATCTTTTTGCCCGCTTTATCGAGTTCTTTCAACCTGCCGGCAAGTTCATGTAATTCGTTCAGGTAAAAACCACTTTCAGGCTGTGTGCTTTTTTTAATAAGGTGGTCTGCCATGTAAATTAGGGAGGAACCTTCCCGCTCCAGGTAAGAGGGCAGGAGGGCAAATATTACCAGGTCTTCAGGATTTCCGTAGAAGTGTTCAAAGCCTTTAAGAAAACTGTTCTCGTAAAGGTTTAAATCTGTAACATAATGCTTGCTGGTACTGCTTCCGGTGGTGCCGCTGCTGCTAAAAGTGATTTGCGGGTTATCTTTGGAAGAAAGGATAGTTTGAGTCTTAAAAAATTCAATCGGTAAAAAAGGAATTTCGGATATGCCCTTTATGCCCACAGGATCTTTTTTCAGTAATTCGCAAAATCTTCTGTAAACTTTATTGTGCTCATACTGGAACTGAAAAACTTCCAAAGCGATATGGTTAAATTCTTCTTCAGAAGAAATTTGAAAGATTTTTTCCTTAAGCATTATTTGTTGGTTTTAAGCAGGCCCAAAAATAAAAAAGCCTCTATTGAATAGAAGCTTTTAATAAAAATTTTATCTGTGGTTATTTAATCACCAGTTTGCGCGTGGCTTTGCTGTTCTGTTCTTCGATTTTTAGGATATAAATACCGGGGGTAAGTGCAGAGACATCAAGTTCTTTTCCTCTTAACCTTAATTTTTTTACCGGCTTCCCAAGAACATTATAGATTTCAATTTCTTTTTCGAGATTTCTGGTAGTGCTGATGTAAACTTTACCGCCGGTCACCGGGTTTGGATAAATAGAAAGCCCCGAAATGGGCACTTCGGTTTTATGCCCGGTGCTGGTAGTGTCCTGTGCTTCAGCCGGAAGGGCGAAGAACAGAAAACATATTATGATGAAACTGAAAAAGTATTTTTGCTTCATTCTTTCCTGGCTGGTTTTTACAAACTTACAAATAAAATTCAAAAACCCTGCCATAAAATTTTGCCAAAAGCGTTAAGGATTTACTGAAAAATAACAAAGGCCGCTGTTGAGGCGGCCTTTTAATTGGCTAATTATATTTCGGGTTAAATACCGAATAAAAACCTTACTCCATAGAAGGGAAAGAATACCCTGTCCAGTCAAAAACCGAAGTATCTGCTCCTGTGTTACCAGGTGCTACAGTAATATTTGCTCCAACTTCATTTTTGATATCAGTACCATCGGCTTCACCAATTGCGCTCACATTTATAGAAGTGCTAGCAGCGGCAGGACCTGCGCTGTCAGTCAAATCGATGAAATCGCTTGCAGAACCGGCATCTTCTCCTTCAGCTGCCATGATAGCAATAATACCGTTATTAACTGTTATAGAGCTTCCTCTTCTTATTTTAATCATGTCAGCCATTGCGATGGTTGACTGGTGGTAGAGGGTAAGACCGTCAATAGTAGGATTAGATCTTGGATCTGCATCGTTGTTGTCACTATTGTTATCAGCTTCAATTCCGCGAGGGTCTTCAGTTACATCATTATAACCAAATTCCCTGATTCCGTAAAAGTTGGTTCCGTTTCCTCTCCAACCTTCAGTCCAGTCAAACCAGTCATCTTTGGCGTTAACAATAAGGGCGTTGTCTACATCAACAGTTCCGCCAAACCATTCTATACCATCATCATCACCATATCGTACCATAATGTTGCTAATGCTGGTGCCGCTTCCTACTGCATAAAAAGTAAAGCCGTTAAATTCCTGTTCTCCCCCAATACGCGCTCCGGTGTATTCTATGATCATGTAATCTATGCTGCCGGAATTATCTTCATCGTCATTACCTCCGTAAGTGATATCCGCAACCTCTGTTGTGGCGGTTTCACCTGAGTTAATAGAAGCGTATCCAGCTAACATTAGCCCTCCCCAGTCTCCTGAACGGGGATTTTCAGCAGCAGAAGTAATGGTGATAGGAGCATCAGCAGTTCCTTCAGCATCAATCATAGCGCCTTGTTCAATAGCGATGTAAACATCAGTTCCACCTGCAGCAGCCATAATAGTTGTGCCTGGTTCAATAGTTAAAGTAGCACCTTCTTTTACCTCAAGGGCACCGGTAAGCATCCATTCTGTATCGGCATCTAAAGTAATATCTGCAGTTACATCACCTTTAAGATCGGAAGCATCTAAATCCACATCATCCTGGGAGCCAATTACACCGTCTTTTTCTTCGGCTGCTTCACAAGGTTCGCAGGATCCGCCGCAATCAACACCGGTTTCATCGCCGTTTTGAATACCATCATCGCACGTCTCTTCTGTTGGTTCCGGATTAACCACATCGTCATCTTCGGAACAGCTCCACAAAAGTGATACAAGAGCGATTGCCATAAAAATTGATTTGAATTGTTTCATTGTTTTTCTAATTAAAAATTAATAATTGGTTAAAGTGAATAGTTAATGCCTATGGAAAATGTAGCTCCCTTTTTAAAGGAATTAATTACCTGGGAATTTCCATTTATATCTTCCTGAGTGAGTTCAAAATCTGGATTGAGAATATTTTGAACTTTAAAATTGATTCCCCAATGCTCCGCAAAAGTGCTTCTTGCAATAAAATCTAATGTGGGAATTCCGGTCTCTACAATATTTCCTTTTTGTTGAACTCCTAGTGAATATATCCTGTCGCTGAAGTAATTAAGAACTACCGAGGAAGTAAGTGCAAAATTTTCTGAATTATAGTTATGCGTTAAATCCGTGTTTAGAAGAAAAGGTGCGGCACCTTCAAGTTGGTCTTCATTATTTGTAAAATTTGTAGATTCATCTGTTAAATCCTGACGGGAGTAGAGGTAAGATGCGTTTAGCCCAAAAGACAATTCTTGATTTGTTGTAGAATTTTCTCCTCCTTCAACTTCAAATATATCTTTACGTACTTCCACTTCCACCCCTGCAACATCTGCTTCGTCACCAGAATTTATGTATGACAGTTGGTTGGCTGCTGAGTTTACCTGTACACGGTTTATAGGATCTATGATTTTTTTGTAGAAACCAGTAAGTGATAATATTTCACTGGAACTTAGGTAATATTCATATTTTATGTCAAAATTATAGTTATCTGAAGGTTGTAGGTCAGGATTGCCATAACTGGCAAAATTTACATCCTCATATACAAAAGGAGCTACTTCCTTGAATTGAGGGAAGGTATAGGTTTTACTACCTACTACTCTTAAAATACTATTTTCGCTAAAATTGTATTTTCCTGTTATACTTGGTAGAAAGTAATTTTTGTTAATTGTAGAAGGATCAACGTTTAAATCGTCAGCACTGCTTGAAAGATTTGTATTCCAGTTTACATATTGTTCAACATTTTCATATCGCATGCCTAAAATGGTAGTTAATTTTGTGTTGAAGTTGTATACAACATCTGCAAATCCTGCATGAATGGTTTTTTCTCCTTCATAAAAAAATGGATCCAAGGGGTTAAAATCATCTCCAAAACCGCTATTGGTAGTTAACCTGAAAGTGTTGTTCGAAAGGTTTTCATCATTAAAAAGAAGGTCAGGGTTATTAGTGTCTACCGGGGCAGGAGAACCAAAATCATGGTTAAATTGTAAAAACTCAAAAGTTCTGTCGGTGTCTTTATAATCGTAGCCTAAATTTATTTGACCTTTAGTTGAACCATCACCTTCTATTTCTCCAATCTTATAATTAAAGTTTAGATGTCCAGCGATCTCGTTTTCTTCAAGTTCAGAAAAGAATCTCAGGTTATAGGCTGGTGTCCCTACAGCAACCCTGTAATTGCTGCCATTGTACACAAAAGTATTCTGCCGCCTGTCTGGTTCGTTGGCGCGGGTCATATTGTATGCTACCGCCGCGTTTAGATCCAGTCTCTCAGATAATTTGAAATTCCCGTGAAGCTGATTGACAAAAATACTATTATCATTTACCTGTTGCCTCCTTATGAATGCATAATCGGTTTCTTCTTCAGAAATGTTAGCCGATTGGCCAAAATATTCTCCCACACTTTGGGAATTGTTATGGATATAAAAGGAATTAAGTTCTAAATTGTTATCATTAAATTCATAGTTAAAATTACCCATTAATATTTGAGAAACATTATAAAGGTATTTTTGAAAATCCAGGTTACGCAATGGTAAACCCTGGGCGTTTATAACTTTTGTATTTCCTTCCTGGTAAGCATACTTACTGTCCATAGAACCAATTAATAATGCACTAAATTCATTCTCCCCTATGTCAAAACGCTTTCCAGCCTGGAATGAGGCTTGTGTATTTATTTGTGTATTTCTGGAATTAGGAGCCAGGGAATTCTGAAAGTCATAATTGTTTAAGCTGGTAATTGGGCTGTTATTGTCTGTTCCGTAACCAAACCAGCTGGCACCATCTACGGTCTTAAAATCTCTATTTACTGCCAGGGAATTAAATCCTGTGCCTATTCCAATTTGCAAGGCTTCGCTTCCATAAAGTTCTTTGGAAACAATATCGATGTTTGCGCCGGCCATATCCCCGTAAATTTCAGGACGAAATGTTTTGCTTATGCTTAAGCTGTTAATAATGTTCGAGTCAAAAAATTCCAGTGCAATATTCTTATATTCAGGATCTTCAGATGGTAAAGGCAAGCCATTAAGAGTCGTAGAATTATATCTGTCTCCCAAACCGCGAACAAAAACATTTTTCACACCTTCCTGTTTACTTACCCCTGCAAGTTTAGTTACAGCAGATTCGGCATCACTTACACCTTTACGGGCCAGCTCCTGTGCGCCTATACTTTCTTTAATTGCTATGGCGCCTTTTTGTTCCAGTAAAAGGGCAACTTCAGAATCCCTCCTGGAAACCGTAGAAATCACCACTTCATCCAGGGCAGCGGCGCTCGCTCCAAGTCCCGTATTAATTTCAGTCACTTTACCTGCAACTACTTCAACATTGGGTACTTCCAGGGTTTCATATCCCACAAAGCTAAATTCCACAGTATAAGTGCCGGGTTGAAGTTTGTCCAGCACATAAAGGCCATCAAAGTCTGTAGTGGTTCCTTTTGATGTCCCTTTAATTATTACATTAGCGAAAGGAAGCGGATCCCCGTTCATTTCCTTGTCGGTAAGTTTGCCAACAATAGAGCCCGTGGTTTCTTCCTGGGCCAGCATGGGGAGATTGGTGATAAAGATTAATGCGAAAAGCGTTACAATTTGTTTCATTCCTGTGTTTAATTCTATGGCGCAAATAAAAGACAGGAATGTAAAGAGAGGGTTAACCTGGTATTAATCCTTTATGATGTTAATGTTAGTTAAAGGTTACCAATCTGGCTGTTCAGACTGGAAATGAAATTTATCTTTATTTTTACCCATAAATTATCCTTAACTACCAAAAATGAAGAAAAAAGATATTACAATCCTACTGGTTGACGATGAGCCAGATATCCTCGAAATTGTTGGGTACAACCTTTCTTCGGAAGGCTATAAGGTGATTACCGCCGATAACGGCGCCGATGGTGTAAAACTCGCCAAAAAGAAGAATCCACAGCTCATTATTTTAGATGTGATGATGCCGGGCATGGACGGGATTGAAGCCTGCGAAAAAATTAGGAAAATCCCGGAGCTGGAAGAAACCATTATCACCTTTTTAACCGCCAGGGGCGAAGACTACTCCCAGATGGCAGGTTTTGATGCGGGTGCCGATGATTATATCACCAAACCCATTAAGCCCAAGGTGCTGGTAAGTAAGGTTAAGGCATTGCTAAGAAGGTTTAAGGACGATACGCCCAATGCCAATATTGTGAAAATTGGGGATCTTACCATTAACCGCGAAGAATATAAGATAATCAAAGATGGGCAGGAAATGCTTTTGCCGCGCAAGGAATTTGAACTCTTGTCCCTGCTGGCCTCAAAACCTGGTAAGGTTTTTAAGCGGGAAGATATAATGGACAAGATCTGGGGGAACGATGTTGTGGTTGGCGGAAGGACTATAGATGTCCATATCAGGAAACTGCGGGAAAAAATTGGAGACGACAGTTTTAAAACTGTGAAGGGAGTGGGATATAAGTTTGTAGTTTAATGGCCAAAAAATTTAAGCGTTCATACAAATTTGCGATAAAGACCTCGGCATATATCACCGTTTTTGTAAGTCTTTTGGTAGGCGCTTTTCTGCTTTTTCTTGGAAATCTGCAATGGTTGCCCATGCTGGTTTTTGTAATTACCACTTATACCTTTTCTTTTTTTATTATTCAGCAGCGGGTAGAGTATTTTATCTACCGAAGGATCAAGAAGATCTACGATAATGTTTCCCTGTTGGATTCCACAACCTTACGTCCCAGCCAGGTCACTACAGATATGGCTACTCTTACCAGGGAGGTGGAGAAATTTGCCGAAAACAAAAAGCTGGAGATAGAGGCCCTTAAAATAAGGGAAACCTACCGGAAGGAGTTTATGGGAAATGTTTCCCATGAACTTAAGACCCCACTTTTTACCGTGCAGGGTTATATACTTACCTTATTAGACGGGGCGATGAAGGACAAATCGGTTAGAAAAAAATACCTTAACCGGGCCAGTAAGGGCGTAGAGCGGCTTATTTATATTGTTAAAGACCTCGATATGATCACCAAACTGGAAACGGGGGACCTTCACCTGCAAATGGAAGATTTCAATATTGTGGATTTAATACAAAGTACTTTTGATCTTCTGGAAATGAAAGCGGCAAAAAAGAACATTACGCTTACTTTCGATACCGATTACCCGGAGCCTGTTTATGTTAGTGCCGACAGGGAAAGGATTCAGCAGGTGTTAACCAACCTGGTGGTAAATTCAATCAAATACGGAAAGAAAGACGGTACCACAGAAATTTCCATAGAAAACCTTATTAAGAACAAGGTGATTGTGAGAATAACCGATAATGGGGAAGGAATTGAAAAACAGAATATCCCGCGGCTTTTTGAACGTTTTTATCGTGTAGATAAAAGCGGTTCAAGAAAAGAAGGAGGCTCGGGGCTGGGCCTTTCCATCGTAAAGCATATTATCGAGGCGCATGAAGAAAAGATTTATGTAGAAAGCGTTTTTGGCGTGGGGAGCGAATTTTCATTTACCTTAGAAAAGAGCAAAGAGCTCCCTTAAGTGGCTGGAGCCTCCAATATCTTTCAGGCCCTTATGTTTTTTTAGTTCTTCCAGGTGGGAAAGTTCAAATTTATCCTGCCTGCAAAAAGGCGCAATTCCCAGATTGGCCAGTCGTTCAGCTAAATATTCCTGCTCAAACTGGCCAGGGGTGGGGATAAAAAACGCCTTTTTTTCCAGCTTTGCAAAATCCATAACGCTGGTATAGCCAGACCGGGAAATAATCACTTCTGAAGAATTGATGATTTCTTCAAGCTCCTGCCCGAATTTGTAATTTTCAACGTGTATGTTCTTAGGCGCGGCGGGTTTACACTGCCCTGAAAGAAGCCCCCTTATCATCAGAATTTTTTCTGAAGTATCTTTAAATTTTTCCAGCAGTAGCTTTTCAAGGATGCTCCTTTGCGGTTCAGGGCCTGAGAGAAGGATGAGGTATTTATACTTTAAAGGCACATCCTGTTTTTTAAACCTGCTTAGCGGCCCCATGTATTTTATACTCTCTTCTTTTTTGGCCAGGTGGCCCAGGATCCCGCTCAGGTTTTTATTTCCCGGGGCATCGGGAATCCAGCATTCATCAAATTTCTTTATATATTTCTGATGTATTTTACTGCTGAAGTAAGTGGTGCTTCCGCTTAAAACATTCAGCTGGTGGGTAATAAAGACATTTTTCAGGTGCTTGTAGCGAACTCCAAAACGGTTATCAGAAATTATTCCGCTAAGGTTATACTCCTCCACCAGTTTTTTGGTAAGCTTTTTTTCAGCTTTTATGGCTTTTAAAATTTTAGGGCTGTCCCACATCATTTTCCATTTAAGGCTGCTGCCCGAGGTGGAATATTCCACGTTGTAGGATGGAAGCTCAAAGCTGGAGAGGTGTGGAAATTCCTTTTCTAGTAGCAGGAGTGCATTCCCGTCTGAAGCCAGCACGGGTTCAAATCCTTCCTCCTCCAGGGCCTTGATGAGGGGGATGCAGCGTGCCGCATGGCCAAGGCCCCAGTTTAGTGGTGCGACTAAAATTTTTTTCCTGCGCATATAACAAATATATTGTTATCTCTCAGTTGGCGAATTTTGTTAATTTTACCAAAATATTAAATATTCACGTGGGAAGTAAAAATAAGCTTAAGAGGTTCAGGGAAAATGAAGATTTTTCAAATGTTATTCAGCCTTCAAGAGAAGAATTAACGGCTAATCAGTTTAAGTGGAAAGGCAGGTGGAGTGAATTCTTCGGAAATAACAAGCCGCTCATATTGGAGCTGGGCTGCGGAAAGGGAGAATACAGCGTGGGCCTGGCCAGGCAAAATTCAGAAGCAAATTTTATAGGAATCGATATTAAAGGAGCCAGGTTCTGGCGGGGGGCAAAGACTGCTTTGGAAGAAAACCTTGCCAATGTGGCTTTTCTGCGTACGCAAATCGAGCTTATAGACCATGCTTTTGCTGAAGATGAAGTGGAAGAAATCTGGATTACCTTTCCCGATCCGCAAATCAAATACAAAAGGACCAAGCATCGTTTAACCAATGCCTATTTTCTGCAAAAATATAAGGGTATCCTTAAACCCGAAGGGCTTGTGAATCTTAAAACTGACAGTGAATTTATGCACGGGTATACTCTGGGGCTGTTGCATGGGGAAGGGCATGAGGTGCTTTATGCTCACCACGACATCTATAAAAATGAATATTCGCCAAAAGAAGTGCGCGAAATTCAAACATTCTACGAAAAACAGTATCTTGAAAAAGGAAAACCCATCACATATATAAAATTCAGGATAAAATAAAGATTGGAAGAAGCTAAACTTTTTATCATCACCTATTTTGCTGCCTTGCTTGGAGTTTTGCCTCCCGGCCTGGTAAATATGACTGTTGCGAAAACCTGCGTCAAAGATGGAAAGAAGAGCGGGATGTACGTAGCTGCAGGAGCTTCCAGTATTGTTTTGCTTCAGGCCTTTATTGCGGTGCTGCTGGCAAAATATATTTTTGCAAATCCTTTTGTTCAGAACATACTGCTTCGTGCTGGCCTGGTGATTTTTTTAATACTTGGCATCTACTTTTTTGTGATGGCCAAACGTAAAACGGGAATAGAACACAAATCCCACAAGGCAAATTCCAATAGTATCTTTAAAGGAATGTTGATTGCTGCTTTAAATGTGTTTCCCATTCCATATTTTGTGGCCATTGCAGGGGCTTTAAATGTTGGGGTTGGTGTAACTTATCATTGGTATAAAATTATCACTTTTGCCGTAGCGGCTTCTGTGGGTACTTTTACGAGCCTGTATTCTTACGTGCTCTTTTTTGACAGGATAGAAGGAAAGACTGAAACCTTTGCCCGCTACTCCAACTATTTTATGGCTGGGTTAATGCTGGTGCTGGTGATTATCACACTGGTAAGAATCTACAACGCATGAGCGTCAACAGCGGCTTTTTTGAAAGAGTTTATCAGGTAGTGGAAAAAATACCGCCAGGAAGGGTGACGTCTTACGGCGCGATAGCGAAATTCCTGGGCTCACCGCAAAGTGCCAGGATGGTGGGATGGGCAATGAATGCTTCAAAAGGGATGGACAATATTCCCGCGCACCGGGTGGTGAACCGCAAAGGCCTGCTTACAGGTAAAAATCACTTTAGCGGCACCAATGCCATGCAGTTGTTGCTGGAAGAGGAAGGTGTTGAGGTGAGGGAGCTTCAAATTCAGGATTTTGAGACCATCTTCTGGGATCCTATGAGAGAACTCAATCAGAACTCCTGTCAAGATAAAGATCATCAATAGGCCTTATATTTCCATAAATCAATTATAGGTAAATACTTCGTATTCTTAGGTTTTCAACCTATATTTGCATTTAGAATCAATCTACATAAGCTGTTATGGGGATTGGGTATTTTTGAAAAACAGCCTCTTCAGGCTAAATTGAGCAGATGATTTCTTCTGCTGAAAAATATAATATCGTGGTATTGAATAAAAAAGAGATTTTAAAAGCCCTGGAAACTATTTCTGTGGCCGGCGAAGGCAAAAATATGGTTGAAGCCGGGGTGGTTCAGAACATTATGGTTTTTGGGGATGAAGTGGAGGTAGACCTGGTTTTGGGTTCGCCGGCGCTTCATATAAAAAAGCGGGCAGAGGTTGATGTGATGAAGGCTATTCACGAAAAGGTGTATCAAAAGGCCAAAGTGAAAGTCAATATAAAAGTAGAAGCCCCTGAGAAAAAGAAGCCGGAAATTAAAGGCAAACCCATTCCCGGGATTAACAATATTATCGCGGTGGCTTCAGGAAAAGGCGGGGTTGGAAAATCTACGGTTACCGCGAACCTTGCGGTCACTTTGTCTAAAATGGGCTTCAAGGTAGGAATTCTTGATGCCGATATTTATGGCCCTTCAACCCCAATGATGTTCGATGTGGAGGCAGAAAGGCCTCTTTCTGTGAATGTAGACGGGAAGTCTAAAATGAAGCCGGTGGAGAATTACGGCGTTAAGATCTTATCGATTGGTTTCTTCACCAAACCTAACCAGGCAGTGGTCTGGAGAGGCCCCATGGCTGCAAAAGCCTTAAACCAGATGATTTTTGATGCGGCCTGGGGAGAACTGGACTTTTTGCTGGTAGACCTTCCTCCGGGAACAGGAGATATCCATCTTTCCATTATGCAGTCATTGCCAATTACAGGGGCAGTAGTGGTAAGCACTCCGCAAAATGTAGCTTTGGCCGATGCCAAAAAAGGAGTGGCCATGTTCCAGCAGGAAAGCATAAACGTGCCGGTATTGGGGATTGTAGAAAATATGGCTTACTTTACTCCTGAAGAGTTGCCGGACAACAAATATTACATTTTTGGGCAACAGGGGGCAAAGCACCTTGCTGAAGATTTGCAGGTGCCTTTTTTAGGTGAGATCCCGTTAGTGCAAAGTTTGAGAGAGTCTGGTGATATTGGCCGTCCCGCGGCATTGCAAACCGCCACTCCTCTTGAAAAGGCTTTTGAGAATATTACCCGCAACATGGTGCAGGAAACCGTGAACAGGAATGAAAGCTTACCTCCAACCGAGGCTATTAAGATTACCACTATGGCCGGATGTAGCGCCGTTAAAAAGAAATAGATGACAAGCGAAGAAGTAAAACTTAACGTAGAGAAAGCTTTGGCAGAAATTCGCCCGTTTCTGGAAAGTGACGGGGGGAATATTTCCCTTATCTCTATTGAAGATGACCGGCTGGTAAAAGTTCAGCTGGAAGGCGCCTGCGTAGGTTGTTCCGTAAACCAGATGACTTTAAAGTCGGGTGTGGAAATGACCATCAAAAAATACGTGCCGCAAATCGAGCAGGTTATTAACATCGAGCGATAAGGGCTTGGCATCAGGAGTTTAGATTATGATTAAAACCGATATCATTATAATAGGAGCGGGCCCTACAGGCTTGTTTGCCGTTTTTGAAGCGGGCTTATTAAAGCTGAAATGCCATCTTATAGATGCCCTGCCACAACCAGGCGGCCAATGCTCCGAAATTTATCCCAAAAAACCCATTTACGATATTCCCGGTTTTCCTGAAGTGCTTGCTGGGGATTTGGTGAAGAACCTTATGGAGCAAATTCGGCCATTCGAACCCGGGTTTACCCTGGGGGAACGGGCAGAAACCATAGACAAACAGTCCGATGGCAGTTTTATTGTGACCACAAATAAAGGCACACAGCACCAGGCTCCGGTAGTGGTTATTGCCGGGGGGCTTGGCAGTTTCGAACCGCGAAAACCCCCAATTGCCAATATTGCCGATTATGAAGACAATGGCGTGGCCTACATTATACGTGATCCTGAAATTTACAGGGGCAAACGCGTGGTAATTGCCGGAGGTGGAGATTCGGCTTTAGACTGGTCCATCTATCTGGCAGATATCGCTTCGGAAGTGGCACTGGTGCACCGTAGGAAGGATTTCCGTGGGGCTTTGGATTCCGTAGAAAAAGTAGAAGAACTTTCCAAATTGGGCAGGATAAATCTTATTACCGATGCTGAAGTTGTGGGTTTACAGGGGGAAGATAAATTGGATGCTGTGGTTATAAGGCATAAAGATACCGCCAGGGGAGAAGAGGTAAAAGAAGTTGATAATTTTATCCCGCTGTTCGGGCTTTCGCCAAAACTTGGCCCTATAGCCGACTGGGGGCTGGAAATTGAAAAGAACGCCATCAAGGTGAACAACGCCTATGATTATGAAACCAGCATCCCGGGCGTTTATGCCATTGGTGACGTAAATACTTATCCGGGAAAGTTGAAGCTTATTTTATGCGGTTTTCACGAGGCAGCTATTATGTGCCAGAGCGCCTATCAAAAGATATTTCCCGATAAGAAATACGTGATGAAGTACACCACGGTAAGCGGGGTGAGTGGTTTTGACGGGAGTAAAAAGGAAGCCAAAAAAGAAGTAGTTAAGAGTATAAATTAAAAATATAAGCCTCACCGGTTTTAAAACAACCTCTGGGGTTTCTTGCAGATATGTCTGATATAAAAATTACCATTATAGACCGGGAAGGCGAAGCGCACACCGTAGACGCGCCCACAGATATGAATATGAACCTCATGGAGGTAATCCGTTCTTACGAGCTGGCCCCTGAAGGTACAATTGGCATTTGCGGCGGAATGGCCATGTGTGCTTCCTGCCAGTGCTACATCCTAAACCTGGAACATATGCTGCCCGAACAAAGCATTGAAGAGGAAGATATGCTGGACCAGGCTTTCTTTGTTGAAGAGAATAGCCGTTTAAGCTGCCAGATTCCCATTACAGATGATCTGGACGGGCTGGAGGTAAAGCTCGCCCCGGAATCTATGTAGACAATTTTAAAAACTTGATAGAGCCATGTTAGGAAATTACCTGTAAATCAGGGTTTTTTCTTCAATTTCCTGCTCGATACCGTTCCAGAGTTCTATACGGCTTTCCAAGGATTGCTGAGCGGTAGTCCTGGCCTGTTCCCATTTATCAGCATCATTCCCGCACAATTTCTCTACCATTTTAAAAGCCATGGGGCCATGTTCATCACCATCGAGTTCTATATGGCGGTCAAAGTAATATTTAAATTGCTCCAGGTCCTTTTCGGGGAAATTTTTCTGTATGTTTTCAATAATTGAAGAAAACATGCCGGGAATAAGGCCTTCTCTCCCAAATGTAAAAGCAGCGGCAATGTTGTGCGGCTTTCCTTCAGAAATAACATCAAAAGTATGTTTTAAGAATTGCTTGATGCTTACCGGAAGTTTAATTGCGGCGATAATCAGGAAAATATCGGTGCCATGGGTTACCTGTAGAAGAAAATCTTTTACCCGGTTGGTATCGGCTCCTGCCGAAGTCATGGCGTCTAAATACATTTCAAAATGGCTCTGGCGCTTTCCCTGCAGGTTAATATCGGTTTCTTCAGCCAGAACAATCTCATTAATAAGGTAACGCACTTCCGGGTCTCCCACCGGGATCCACGGATTGGTGGTTCGGGTGAATTTCTGCTGCAAGGCGGTAAGCAAAGACATGAAATCCCACACCGCGTATACATGGTGCTCCATGAAAATCTGGAGCTGTTGTGGGGAAGCGATTTTCTTATACAAAGAATGATTTAATAATTGCTCCCGTTGCGGTTGTAGGCTTTCATTTATCTCCTGAATCATATAAGTGCTGATTTTTTGCAAAAGTACAGCTATTCAGGGATTTCTGAAATTTGAGGCATATTTTTTGGTTTGATTAACGCTGATTACCGGCTTTTTAAGGTATATTAAATATATGGGGATGCTTTTTTGTACATCGGTAAATGTTATCATCTTTTATTCTGAAAAGTCCAGGGATTATCTGCGACTGGACGGGGTGGTGGCTAAAAAACCCAAGCCTTTAAAGAAGGAATGCTGTGAAAAGTACAAAAAGGGCAAGCGTTGTAAACGCTGCCCCTGTTTCGACCTGAGGTAATGGTTTTTAAAAGAGATTTAAGATTTTAATTAACTTCTTGGCTTTTTGGCTTTTTCCCTTCAATCAAAATGCCGAATGCCCTGTAATATCCAAACCGGTTATAAGCAGGTGAATATCATGGGTGCCTTCGTAGGTAATTACACTCTCCAGGTTCATCATATGTCGCATAATACTGTATTCCCCGGTAATTCCCATCCCGCCTAAAACCTGACGGGCCTCTCTGGCTATTTTAAGAGCCATATCCACATTATTCCTTTTAGCCATGGATATTTGTGCTGAAGTTGCCTTTCCTTCATTTCTGAGTACTCCCAGGCGCCAGGCCAGTAGCTGGGCTTTGGTAATTTCAGTAATCATTTCTGCCAGCTTTTTCTGCTGAAGTTGTTTTGAGGCAATAGGAACTCCAAATTGCTCCCGTTCTTTGGCGTATCTAAGCGCAGTGTCGTAGCAGTCCATGGCCGCCCCAATCGCACCCCAGGCGATTCCATATCTTGCCGAATCGAGGCAACCAAGTGGGGCTCCCAAACCGCTTTTGTTTGGTAGCAGATTTTCTTTTGGAACCTTCACGTTATCAAAGATCAATTCTCCGGTTGCGCTGGCGCGCAGGGACCATTTGTTGTGGGTTTCGGGGGTGGAAAAGCCGTCCATACCGCGTTCCACAATCAGCCCGTGGATGCGCCCATTATCGTCTTTGGCCCAAACAATGGCAATGTCTGCAAATGGGGAGTTCGAAATCCACATTTTCGCGCCGTTAAGCAGAAAATGATCTCCTTTGTCTTTAAAACTCGTCGTCATGCCACCGGGATTGGAGCCGTGATCGGGTTCTGTTAAACCGAAACAGCCAATAAGCGCTCCCGTGGCAAGTTTAGGCAGAAATTTTTTCCGTTGCTCTTCGGTTCCATATTTAAAAATGGGATACATAACCAAAGAAGATTGTACTGAAGCCGTAGAACGTATGCCGCTGTCGCCCCTTTCAATCTCCTGCATAATGAGGCCGTATGAAATCTGGTCCAGGCCTGCGCCGCCGTATTCTTCAGGAATGTAAGGCCCAAAAGCGCCAATTTCAGCCAGGCCTTTTATAAGCTGCTTTGGGAATTTAGCTTCCTGTGCCGCCTGCTCGATTATTGGAGAAATTTCCCGTTTTACAAATTCCCTTGTAGCGTTACGAACCATTTTATGTTCGTCGGAAAGTAGCTCGTCAAGCTGGTAATAATCAGGCGACTGGAATTGGTCTGGTTTCATAAGCGTGCGGTTTTACACAAATGTAACCAAGTCTTTTACAGTAAACAATGATTTTGTTTTTAGAAGATGTAAAGATTTGCCGGTTTTGTTTCAATTAAAAAATCGAGGATTGTCTTTCAGAGAAAGTCTGGCAAAATTGGGTGATTTGGATTAAAAGGTTTTAAAAACCTTGCAGGTGGAACTTTGGCACGTGTTGTTCTACAACTTTAAATAAAAAGGAGCGGCCATTTTTTTAAATTCTTCGGTATAATTATGCCGTGATATTTCCAGGATAAGCTCATCTTCCTGTGTTTCTGTTTTATGAAAACTGAAACTTAGCATACTTCGTTTTATAGCCGACTGTGCATTTCCTTTAACCCGCGTTATCTTCCGCGGAAATAATTGATATGTCGCTGCGATTCTTACCGCCTTCTCTTCTTCAGAAAAAGGAATGATAAAGTCTAAATGACCGTTTTCGGAAAGCAGGAGGGAAGCTCCTTCCAATAATTCTGGAAGCGGCAGAGCTTCAGCAAAACGGGCCTGATCGCGGGTTTCGTTTCCGGTTTTGTAATCTTCAGAATGGAAAGGCGGATTGGAAATAATGAGATCGTACTTCTCTTCTTCCTGCATTTCTTCAACAAACTCATCGAACGCCGCGTGGTAACAGAACAACCGATCGCCCCAATCTGAAGCTTCAAAATTTTCTACGGCCTGCTCATAGGCGTTTTCTTCAATTTCCAGGGCGTCTATAAGAAAGGCCTCAGAACGCTGGGCCATCATAAGGGCGATAAGGCCGGTGCCGGTTCCAACATCAAGAATGCTTTCCGGATGATGTTCAAGAGAAGACCAGGCACCCAGCAGAACACCATCGGTGCCAACTTTCATAGCACATTTATCCTGTTCTACAGAGAATTGTTTGAATTTAAAGGTTTCGACAGACATAATTTTGGATTAATTTTGAAAGTTTCCGGCGGAAAAAGACGAGGGTTTAAAATGCCAATTATCGTTCTGTAGCAGAAGATAGCGGGCAAATTAGCTTTGGCAAATGCTTCCTGTTTAAAAATAAAAAACCGCTTCCTGAAGGAGAAAGCGGTTTAAAGATTTATTTTCTTCCGAAGAAATTATTCTCCTAAAGCTACTCTTTCAAAGCCAACAACAGTAAGAGATGCGTCTACAGATTTTACATAATCGGCAACGCTTTCTTTGTTTCCTTTAATATAATCCTGGTTCACCAAAGTATTGTCTTTAAAGAAACGTTTGATTTTACCCTTAGCGATATTGTCAAGCATTTCTTCAGGCTTACCTTCCTGGCGAAGCTGGTCTTTAGCGATTTCAATTTCTTTATCGATAGTAGACTGGTCTACCCCGTCTTCATTTAAAGCCACTGGATTCATAGCAGCAGCCTGCATAGAAACGTTTTTGGCAGCTTCGTCTGCACCGTCTACATTAGCAGAAAGTCCTGTAACAACGGCAATTTTGTTCCCCGCGTGGATGTAAGATCCTACGAAAGGAGCCTGTAGGGTTTTAAAAGCGCCTATCTCAATTTTTTCACCAATAACGCCGGTTTGCTCGGTAAGTTTATCCTGAACAGTGATTCCTTTGTAATCTGCAGCCAAAAGTTCTTCTTTTGTGCTGTAGTCAAGGGCAAGTTCAGCAAGACTCTGTGCCAGGGCTACAAAATCTTCGTTTTTAGCAACGAAATCTGTTTCACAGTTTAAAGAAATAACCACACCTTTAGTGTTGTCGTCATTCACTTTTGCGATGGCAGCACCTTCACTGGATTCCCTGTCTGCTCTCTTGGCAGCAACTTTTTGTCCTTTTTTACGAAGCACTTCAATTGCCTTGTCAAAATCACCATCAACTTCTACCAGAGCCTTTTTGCAGTCCATCATTCCTGCACCGGTAGCTTTTCTTAATTTATTTACTTCTGCGGCGGATATCTTAGCCATAGTATTTGATTTTATTTAGAATTAATAAGTCGTTTAGCCGAATTAAAGAAACGAACTAAACGACTTATAAAATTTACCAAAGTTTATGTTTATTCTTCTTCGTTAGAAGAAGCTTTGTCTAAAGTTTGTTGTTTAGATTCAAGCTTCACATCCTGCTTTGCTTCTTTCATTGCCTTTTTATCTTCGGCATCTGTAGAAGGCGCTTCAGCTTTCTCTTTTTTGGCTTTAGGAGTTTTTTCAGATTTTTCTCCTTTAGCTGCTTTCTCAGCTTTTTCTTCTTTCTTGGATTCTTTGTTGGCTTTTCTGTCTGAAAGGCCTTCAATAATAGAATCTGCTACATAAGAAATTACCTTGCTGATAGATTTTGAAGCATCATCGTTTGAAGGGATCAAATAATCTACTTCACGAGGATCGGAATTAGTATCCACCATCGCGAAAATTGGAATGTTTAATTTTTGAGCTTCTTTAACTGCAATGTGTTCACGTGTAATATCAACAACAAAAAGGGCTGCCGGAAGCCTGGACATGTCTGAAATAGAACCAAGGTTTTTCTCTAACTTAGCTCTAAGACGGTCTACCTGCAGACGTTCTTTTTTAGAAAGCGTGTTGAAGGTACCATCTTTTTTCATCCTATCGATAGAAGCCATCTTCTTAACGGCTTTACGGATAGTTACAAAGTTGGTCAACATACCACCAGGCCATCTTTCAGTGATGTAAGGCATGTTTGCTCTTTCAGCTTGTTCAGCAACGATCTCTTTTGCTTGTTTCTTGGTAGCTACGAAAAGTATTTTTCTACCACTGGCTGCTATTTTTGCCAAAGCCTCTCCGGCTTCCTGCATTTTGGCAGCACTTTTATATAGGTTGATGATGTGAATCCCATTACGCTCCATATATATGTAAGGAGCCATGTTTGGATTCCATCGTCTTGTAAGGTGTCCAAAATGTACACCTGCGTCAAGTAATTCTTTTACTTCTACTTTGTTTGCCATTTTTGTAATAGTTTACGTTCTGTTGAAGATAGCAACAGGCAAGTGGCTATTTATAATTAAATACGGCCTTGCTTGTTTAGATGCTAAACTAACTCCCGGCACTTCGACAAGCTCAGTGGGATTCCGGAATAACAACAAAAATCTTTTTAATTTTAAATGAACTTTTAGGGCAACGCCCAAATAATTAACGTTTAGAGAACTGGAATTTCTTACGGGCTTTCTTCTGTCCGTATTTCTTACGTTCTACCATACGTGGATCTCTTGTTAATAAACCTTCAGGTTTAAGAGTTGTACGGTTTTCATCATCCAGGGCTACCATCGCTCTGGAAAGCGCAAGGCGAATTGCTTCTGCCTGCCCGGTGATCCCACCGCCGTAAACGTTTACCTTTACGTCAAAAGTCTTATCGTTTCCTGTAAGGTTTAGTGGCTGATTTACTTTATACTGAAGTGTTCCGGTAGTAAAGTAATCTTTCATTTCTTTTTTGTTCACGGTAATGTTTCCATTTCCATCAGAAACATACACACGTGCAACAGCCGTTTTTCTACGGCCAATTTTGTGAATAACCTCCATTACTTAAGATCGTTTAAGTTAATAGTTTTAGGTTTTTGTGCTTCCTGGCCGTGCTCAGATCCTGCATAAACCTTTAAATTTCTAAATAGGTCTGCTCCTAATTTGTTTTTAGGCAACATTCCTTTTACCGCTTTTTCAATCAATCGCTCCGGGGCTTTGTTGAATAACTCGGATGCTGTAAGACTTCTTTGTCCACCTGGGTAGCCGGTGTGTCTAATGTATTCCTTAGAATCCCATTTCTTACCGGTCAAGTTGATTTTTTCAGCATTTGTGATAACCACGTTATCGCCGCAATCAACGTGTGGGGTGAAGTCTGGTTTGTACTTTCCTCTAAGTATTTTTGCTACCTTAGAAGCAAGACGTCCCAGTGTTTGTCCTTCAGCATCTACGTGTACCCATTCTTTGGTAACGGTAGCCTTATTGGCTGATACTGTTTTGTAACTTAATGTGTCCACACTAAATAGTTTTACTTAATAATTAAACATTCCATTCCCATGAGCCCGAAATTGATCCCGGGAAAATGGGCTGCAAATGTACAATTATAAATTCATATAGCAAACAGGACTTTCATTATTTTGTTGATGTGGAAAATACTGATTGTCAGAAGTCTTTAAAGTTTTAAACAGGGAGTAGGCGTTGCTTTAAATATGCCTAAGATGATGAAGAGGAATATTCCTTCCACTAAAGCTTGGTAAAAAAGCAGGAAAGGATAAAGTGCTAAAAATAACGATAAGAGGTAATTATTATGTTAATAAAGTCATAATTAATTCGAGCTTTCTCTACTTTTGTTCTTCCCAAATCTAAATAGAAGATGATGAAGAAATTGATGAAAATTAGCCTGCTTACTTTTATGGGCTTTGGCGGAATATTATCTTCCTGCGAAGCCAATCAGGATGAAATGATGGAAGTGCAAGAGGCTCAGTCCAAAATGTTTACTGCAAACGCAAGCATTGAGAGTAATCAACTTGTGGGAAGGTGGGAACTTGTTTCCATGACTTCTGATGTAGCAGTGAATCTTAATGATGGAGAACCGGATAGCAGTACAAATATCCTGGAAGAAACTGATTGTTTTAATAAAATGTATTTTGAATTCTTTGATAACGGAGCCTTAGAAACCGGCCAGGCAAAACTTGATTTTAGTGCAGCCAGCAATGGCTTTAGTTGTGAAAGCGGAGTTTATTTTGCTCAATATGATATAAACAACGAAGGCGAATCCAGTAAGCTGGATATAACTTTTGATGTTGATGGTATGACTGTTACCGAAACTAAAAATATTTCCCTTTCCAGCAATGAAAATGGCGAATTTCTTACAGTAACTCTAACAGCATCTGAAGTTGATCAGGCAAATTACATTAATGACGGAAGGGAAAATACAGTGGTAGGTGATATTACATCCCTGGAGACGGTGTACAAGAAAATTTAATTTTTTGTTTTTAGTGTTAGTATGAGGGTCCTGCGTTCTCCCCAAATGCAGGATCCTTTTTTTTTGTTCAATCTTCCTGGAGCAATGTTTAAAAAAGGGTTCTTAGCCTGAATGATGGTTCTTGTTTTCCATTGGCTTTACATACAGGTCCTGCACCAGGATAATGACCACCAGCATTATTGGCGTGGCCAGGATAATTCCCCATATTCCCGTAAAAATAGCCACAATAAGTTGAGCGCTTATTATAAGGGCGGGAGGGATGCTTATTAAATGTTGTTGTACTTTAGGAGTAATGAGGTTGCTTTCCAGGAACTGCACCAGTAAATAAAGTGCCACCACTATTAAGGCAGTTTGCGGGTCCTGAGATAAGGCTACCAGTACTGCCGGAACCATTGCTATTAAAGGTCCAAAATTGGGAATAAAATTTAGAAATCCGGCGATTATCGCCAGTGCCAGCCACATAGGTACACCTATAATTTTTAAACCTATTGCCGTTAATATAAAAACCACGAACATGGCAAAGATTTTTCCGGTGAGCCATTGTTGCAGTCCGTGGCCAAGATGGCTTAATATTTCATCAGCTTTACCACGCCTTCTTGGCGGCACTAATTTTTTGATGCCTTTTGTGTAAAGAAAAGGAGTGGCGGAAAGATAGGCTCCCACTAACAGGATTACATATAGATCCCCCAGCAAACCAAAAGTTGTTCTAAAAAACCTGGAAAAAATGTCCACCATTTTGCCGTTGGTTCTCTGCATAGAAATCTTTTCTGAAATTTCCTGTCCCACCCAACTGTCGTTTAAATATCTCCGGGCATTTTCAAAAGTGGAAGGCAGTGATTTGCTAAGCTGTGAAAGTTGGGATTGAATTTCTGCACCAATAAGCCAGATAATGCCCGATATTATTAAAATGGTACCCAAGACTGAAATTGTCATGGTAAGGCCAGATTTCCAGCCGGTCTTTTTTTTAATAAATTCACTTATTCCTCTAAAGAATACAGCGATTAAAGTTCCTGCCAATAAAAGGATAAGAACGCTGAAGGTGGCTTTAAAAAGCAGAAGGAGAACAGTAATAAGCGAAAAAATGCCTCCTGTAATCCATACTTTTTGAACAAATGAATGTTTTTTATCATGCTTCGGTTCTTCTGCCATTACAGAATTTTTTCGTTTTTAATCCAGTGTTTTTAAAAGTTACTAAAAATTGTCTTTTCTGCTGCTGCTCTTAACAAAGTCTTGCAATAATCCGGATCTAAGTCATAAAAAAATCCTCCTGTTCCCCGGGAGGATTTTTAGTGCTATAAAGGATAATCAAAAAAACCGGATTTCTTTCAGAAAGATCTTTTACAGAATTTGAAGATGTGCCTTTGTACTGGTAGTTTCCAATTAATTAATAATCACATTTTGCCTCATCTCTTGCTGCGAAACGAACATGTATCTCAAACCACCCAGCAATATTAAAAATGATTAATGCGCTTCCAGCCAGTTTTCTCCTGCGCAAATATCTACTTCCAGTGGTACTTCCATAGTGTAAGCACTTTCCATTTCAGATTTTATCATCTTTTTCACGTCTTCCAGTTCGGGTTTATAAACATCAAAAACCAGTTCATCATGTACCTGTAGCAACATTTTAGTTTTGTAATTGCTGTTCTTCAGCTTGCGGTGAATGTTGATCATGGCCAGTTTAATAATATCTGCCGCACTGCCCTGAATTGGCGCATTCACGGCATTCCTTTCTGCAGCGCCCCTCACCATGGCATTATGGGAATTGATGTCTTTTAAGTACCTTCTCCTGCCTAAGATTGTTTGTACATATCCATTTTCCCTGGCATACGCCACCTGTTCGCTAATATAACTGCTTAGCATTGGGTAAGTTTTATAATAGGTGTCGATTAATTCTTTAGATTCCGACCGGGAGAGACTGGTCTGGTTGCTTAATCCAAAAGCCGACACCCCATACACGATCCCGAAATTTACCGTTTTGGCATTGCTCCTTTGTTCCCGGGTAACTTCTTCAATAGGAACGTTAAACACGCGGGCGGCGGTAGAAGCGTGAATATCTTCGCCTTCGCGGAAGGCTTTTATCATGTTTTCTTCCTTGCTTAAAGCAGCGATAATGCGCAGTTCAATCTGCGAATAATCGGCGGCAAGGAGAATATGCTCTTCATCTCGCGGGACAAAAGCCTTGCGAACTTCGCGCCCTCTTTCTGTTCTAATGGGGATATTCTGAAGGTTGGGATTATTGGAGCTCAGCCTTCCCGTAGCGGCGATGGTCTGCACATAATCTGTATGTACGCGGCCGGTGGTTTTTTCAATTTGCCCGGGCAAAGCATCTACATAAGTGTTTTTGAGCTTTACGAGCCCCCGGTAATCCAGGACGCGCTGAATGATCTCATGGTCTTTTGCCAAAGCCGAAAGTACATCTTCGCTGGTAGAATACTGGCCGGTTTTGGTCTTTTTCGGCTTTTTTACGAGCTGCATTTTTTCGAAAAGAATAATTCCCAGCTGTTTTGGGGAACCAATATTAAATTCTTCCCCGGCATCGGCATAAATCTTTTCCTCCAGTTCCTTAATGTCGCGGTTTAATGCTTCGGAAAGGGAGCCGAGAAATTTTTCGTCCAGCCGTATGCCTTCCAGTTCCATGTCTGCCAGCACCCTAACCAGCGGAATTTCAATCTCGTCAAAAAGCTTTCGCGTGTTTGCTTCTGTTAATTCCTTTTCAAAAAACTGCTTTAGCTGAAGGGTAACATCGGCATCTTCCACCGCATATTCCGACTGTTTTTCCAGCGGAATATCCCTCATGCTCTTCTGATTTTTGCCTTTTTTGCCCACCAGTTCCGAAAGTGGCTGCGGGGAATAATTTAGATAAGTTTCCGCCAGCACATCCATATTGTGGCGCATGTCCGGATTAATAAGGTAATGGGCGATCATGGTATCAAAAAGCGGCCCTTTTATTTCTACGCCATATTTTGCCAGGACTTTTATATCGTATTTCAGGTTTTGTCCTGTTTTTTCAATGTTTTCATCTTCAAAAAAAGGCCTAACTTCCTCAAGCAAATCTTTCGCGTCGTTTTGATCTTCAGGAAAAGGAAGGTAAAATCCTTTGCCGGTTTCCCAGGAAAATGCGATTCCAATCAAACAGGCTTCCAGTGGATTCTCACTGTCAGTTTCCGTTTCAAAACACACGCTTTTTTGCTTTAATAAATTCTGAAGAAAAAGCTTTTGTGCCATTCCTGTAGCAACCGACTGGTATACGTGAGCTGTGTTTTCTAATGATTTTCGACCTGAAGTTGCCTCGATCTTTTCAGCATCCCCGGAACCAAAGAGCGAAAACTGCCCGGCTCCCGCCGTTTGGGCGTTTTGCTGAGCCGAAGGGGAATTGCTCACCTGTGTTTGCGGATGGTCTTCTTCCCCGCTGAACAATTTTATAAACTGGTCCTTCAGCCTTCGGAATTCCAGCTCGTCAAATATCTCCTGCACCTTTTCGGCATCGGGCATGGAAAGTTCATAATCTTCCGCGTGAAATTTCACATCACAATCGGTGATTATCGCGGCAAGTTTCTTGGAAAGAATTCCCTGTTCGGCATGTGTGATCACCTTTTCTTTCATTTTTCCTTTCAGCTTATCTGTGCCCGCCAACAGCCCTTCCATGCTACCGAATTCCTTCAGGAATTTTTTTGCAGTTTTGTCGCCAACGCCAGGCAAACCCGGGATATTATCTACGGCATCACCCATCATTCCCAGGTAATCTATCACCTGCTCCGGCCGTTCTACGGCAAATCTTTTCTGCACTTCAGGAATTCCCCAAATTTCGATCCCGTTCCCCATTCTTGCCGGGCGGTACATAAAAATATTTTCTGTTACCAATTGGGCAAAATCTTTATCGGGGGTAACCATAAAAACTTTATAGCCTTCCCCTTCGGCCTGTTTGGCCAGGGTTCCAATAATATCGTCGGCCTCGCAACCTGGAAGTTCCACCACGGGAATATGCATCGCTTTCAGGATATCCTGGATAATAGGGATTCCCTGCATAATGGGCTCGGGGGTGGCATCCCGGTTAGCCTTGTAGTCGGTAAACATTTCGGTACGCACCGCGCTGCCTTCCTTATCAAAGCAAACCGCGAGATGGTCCGGTTTTTCCCTTCTTATCACGTCAAAAAGGGAATTCATAAATCCCATTATTGCTGAAGTGTTAAAGCCTTTTGAATTGATCCTGGGATTTTTGATGAAGGCATAATATCCGCGGAAAATAAGCGCGTAGGCATCAACCAGAAATAATCGTTTTTGAGAAGACATATATTTGGAAATGTTGTTTTACTGAAAGTTTCAAAACTACAAAGATAATCTTACTAAAAGAAAAGCCGTTCAAATAGGGAACGGCTTTCAGTTTTATCAAATACTTACCTGCCGGCGCTTATTCCTGAAGCCGTAGTAGAAAATATAGGCATAGCAGCACATTACCAGGATAAAGGCAATGTTAAAGCTGAAGCTGTCCACTAAAAAGCCATAAGCCGGTGGGATAATTGCCCCGCCCACAATCATGGTGCATAAAACCCCGGAGCCCTGGGGTTTATCATCTCCTAACCTGTCCAGTGCAAGGCTAAAAATGGTTGGAAACATAATGGAATTGAAAAGGCCTACTGCTATAATGCTCCACATAGCCACCAGCCCCACAGTAAAATTGGTGATGATGAGCATGGTAACTGCGCAGGCCGCAAAGGCGCTAAGCACAACGGCCGGGTTCATGATTTTTGTAAGATAGGAGCCAATAAACCTACCAATCATAGCGCCGGTCCAGTAAAAAGTAACGAAAACGCCTACTACAGCCATACTGCTGGCTTCTGTAATTCCCGAAGACAACAGCCATTCTGCAATAGTGCGCATAAAAGGAGTGTTGATAATGGTGTTACTTAGGTTAAGGCTTAGAAAGTAATTTACCATATAGCTTCCAAGCGCAACTTCGGCCCCCACGTAAAAGAAAAGGCCAACAGCTCCCAGCATAAGGTTTTTATTCCTGAGCACTTTTCCATAATCATTGGAAGCGGCAGTGTCCCCGATTTTGGGCAATTTTACAAACGCGAAAACCAGTGCAATAACCGCAATAAAAATGGCAATTCCCACAAAAGGTTCCTGTACGGCGGCAGCTTCAGAAATATAATATTGTTTCTGCTCGGCGGCATTCATGGAAGATATTTCTTCTGAAGTCATTACTTTATCACTTAGGATAAACAGAGCGCCAATAAGAGGGGCAATGGAGGTTCCCAAAGAATTAAATGCCTGTGAAAGATTGAGCCGGCTGGAAGCGGAACTTTCAGGTCCCAAGATGGTTACATAAGGATTTGCGGCAACCTGAAGAATGGTAATCCCACCAGCCAAAATAAAGTACCCTAGCATAAATATTCCAAAGATCCTGTAGGAAGCCGCGGGATAAAAAAGCAGGCATCCCACGGCCATGGTACTAAGGCCCAGAATTATTCCTTTTTTATATCCTATTTTGGACAGGATATATCCTGCGGGGATGGAAAGCAGGAAAAAGGCGCCAAAAAAGGCTAACTGTACCATTCCGGCCTGGAAATAACTTAGGGTGAAAACTTCACGGAGCCTTGGAATAAGAGAATCTACCAGTACGGTAATAAAGCCCCAGAGAAAAAAAAGTACAGTTAAAAATATAAATGCAGTGCGGTAAGATTTTTTTTGATTCATTTAATTTAATTCTTGGTTTAGATATAAAATTGACTGGGGTTATTTGAAATTTCCCCGTTTTGATATTTTGCATAGGAGAAACCTTTATGAATACAATAGGAACCCACTTCCCCTTTTTTGTTAAGCGCTACAAAGGCAACCTGGAAATCCTCATAATTTCTGTTTTGTGCTACAATCCTTTTTACGGCAATTTCACAGGCTTCCTGGGGAGATTTTCCCTGGCGCATTAATTCTACAATTAAAAAACTGCCAACGCTTTTCATTACTGCTTCTCCCATTCCGGTGGCAACAGCTCCGCCAATCTCGTTGTCCAGGTACAATCCGGCGCCAATAATTGGAGAATCCCCCACGCGGCCGTTCATTTTATAAGCAAGGCCAGAAGTGGTGCATGCTCCGGCGATATCACCTTTTTCGTCTATGCACAACATGCCAATTGTGTCATGATTCTCTATATTGATTATTGGCTTGTAATGTTTATGCTCCAGCCATTGTTTCCATTCTTTTTCTGATTCTTCGGTTAAAAGATCCACCTTCTCAAAACCATTTTCTAAAGCGAATTGCAAGGCTCCTTCGCCGGCAAGCATCACGTGTGGCGTTTCTTCCATTACCTTTCGGGCTACTGAAACAGGGTGGGCAATATGCTTCAGATAAACTACAGCGCCGGCATCGCCTTCCGGGGACATAATGCATGCATCCAGGGTAACATTCCCATCCCTGTCTGGCGCACCGCCATTTCCCACAGTGGTGTTTTTGAGATTTGCCTCTTCTACCCGCACACCCTGTTCTACCGCATCCAGCGCATTGGCTCCCTGGAATAACATTTCTCCGGCTTTTTTGGTGGCTTTTTGAAAATTCCAGGTCGCGATACTTATTGGGGTGTTTTGCATTGTGGAAAAAGGATTTAAAGATTTTAAACTAACTGACGGAGTCGCGGCGAAGGCGGCAGCTGACATTCCTGTGGTTTTAATAAAATTTCTTCTTTTCATCAGGCGGCAGACGCGTTTTTAAACGGGCGAGAAGTTAGTCTTTCGGCTTTAATTACACAAGCCCAATTATGCGATAAGAAAGATTGTTTTTGCATAAAAATTGCTTATTTCGTTATCGGATTAAAAATCAGATAATTTACATAGGAAGGGTTCTTAAGAATTATCTTTGCCGAAAACTGAAATTTCATGCGTTGGGTCATTTTTGTGGTTGTTTACGTCCTGCTGGATATCTATGCTTACCAGGTCTTCAGAACCATTAGCAGGTATTCGTGGGTTTATTATATTTATTTGTTCTTTTCACTGGCTGTGTTGGCTAATATCATTTACCAGTTTAATACTGGAAGTGGGGAAGGCTGGGCTGGCGCCAAATCCTACGCTATAGGTTTTTTTCTAGTGTTCTTTTTGCCAAAACTTATCTTCTTCATCTTTATGTTGGGAGAAGATGTAGGAAGGCTGGTTTTGGGTACAGTTAGAAAAGTTGGAAATACCGGCAATGACTTTAGCCTCCCGTCGAGAAGAAAATTTATAAGTCAGGTGGCGCTGGGGCTGGCCGCCATTCCATTTGCTTCGGTGCTTTACGGGATGTACAAAGGAAGGTATAACTTCAGGGTTTTGAAACATACCATGTATTTTGAGGATTTGCCCGCTGCTTTTGATGGGTACCGTATTAGCCAGATTAGCGATATTCACAGCGGCAGTTTTGATAATCATGAAAAAATTAAATATGGGGTAGACCTGCTGAAGCAGCAGCAGAGTGATGTGATCTTTTTTACCGGCGATTTGGTGAACAACAAAGCTTCTGAAATGGAAGGCTGGAAACAACTATTTTCATCCATAAACGCACCGGATGGCGTTTTTTCCATCCTTGGAAACCATGATTACGGAGATTATATTGAGTGGGAAAGTGCCGCGGCAAAAGAAGCCAATCTGGAAAGACTAAAGAACATTCATGCCGAAATGGGTTGGGATTTACTGCTTAACGAGCATCGTTTTCTTGAAAGGAATGGAGAAAAAATTGCCCTGGTTGGAGTTGAAAACTGGGGAGCTGGTGGATTTAAAAAGAAAGGAGATCTGGACAAGGCAGGAGCGGGTTTAAGTGCAAAAGAGTTTAAAATTCTGCTAAGCCATGATCCTTCGCATTGGGAAGAAAAGGTAAGATATAACGATAGGCACTACCAGCTTACGTTAAGTGGCCATACGCACGGGATGCAATTTGGAATTGAGATCCCAGGCTGGATTAAGTGGAGCCCGGTGCAGTACCGGTACAAGCATTGGGCAGGAGTTTACGAAGATTTGGGAAGGGCAATTAACGTAAACCGGGGGTTCGGGTTCCTGGCATATCCCGGGAGAGTGGGAATATGGCCTGAGATTACCGTAATTGAGCTAAAAAAGGGGCCTAAACCTGCTTAGTAAAGGGAAATTATTATATTTGATAATGGATCTGATTTCGGGATTTTCCGGAAGATTATAAAAGTCGCTTTATATGTCAAAATTTGGGGAGTTAGTAGATTTAAATATTCCTGTTCTTTTAGATTTTTTTACTGACTGGAATGAGTCTTCAAAAGCTATGCATCCTATACTCCGGGATGTTGCGGCGGCTTTAGGCGATAAAGCGAAAGTTATCAAAATAGATGTAGACAAGAATGCGCAGCTTGCTGAAGCGCTTAGGGTAAAAATATTACCTACCTTGATGATCTATAAAGACGGGGAGATGAAGTGGAGACAAAGCGGGGAACAGGATGCCAATACACTTATAGACCTGCTTCAGGAATATGCTTAAATACTGCTGAATTTGTAGCCTTTGCTACTGAAATATTCCAGCACCTTGGGCAAAACTTTTTTTAAATTTTTAAATGCTTTCCGGCTGTCGTGAAAAACTACGATACTGCCTTCTCTTGAAAATTTAAGCACATTCTGAAGGCATTCTTCTTCAGGTAAACCCCGATTAAAATCATAGCTGATAATATCCCACATTACAATTGTATATCCTGCTTTTGAAAGCTTGCGTGCCTGGCTGTTTTTTATTTTTCCGTAAGGCGGGCGGAAGAATTTAAAGTTTGTAGTTCGTAGTTCTGAGGTTTTAGTTTTGTCATTCCCTCTTTTACTTTTTCCCTTTTCTATTGCTTCAGCATTCATAATTTCTTCAGCCCGAAAGGTATTTTTGATATATTCTAAAGTGGAAGTTTTCCAGCCGTTGAGGTGGTTGTAAGTATGATTTCCTACAGTGTGTCCTTCAGCAATAATTCTTCTGAAGATATCGGGATGTTTCTGAACATTATCGCCTATGCAGAAGAAAGTGGCTTTGGCATTAAAGTTCTTCAGAAGGTCCAAAACCCAGGTTGTCACTTCAGGAACAGGGCCATCATCAAAAGTGAGGTAAATGATATTGGCATTTTTAAACCGCGTTTTTCTTTTAGGATAAAGCCATTTAAGAACCGCAGGATATTTTACCAGGAATTTCTTCATGAGCAGGAAGGGCAGGTGCTAAAATTGCCACAAATCCACGAATAGAATTGGCAGATTTGTGACAATATCAGCTTTATTGTTCAATTTCTTCCAGAGAATCTATGGGCAATGAATCTATCCTGCCCTGCGGGTTCATCTCGGGGTCAAATTGTTCTTCAATTATTTCCTGCTGAGGGTTGGTTGCCGGAATTTCTTCTTCCTCTGCATAGAAATGCCTGAACATTCTTAGGTATTCATTAAATTCTTCAGCTTTTTCCCGAACAATCTCTTCATCCTGTTGTCTTACGAGGAGATCCACCAGGCTGCGGTAACGCTCAATGTTAGAGATAATTTCATCCGCATAACGATACTGCCGGTCCAGGTCCCAGCTACTATAATACTTCAGGTTTTCTTGGTATTTCTGTGCTACCTGCTCCCAGATTTCCCTTGCTCTTTCTGGTTCATTTACTTCATAATAACCGTTTATGTAAGGTTCCAGGAGTGAATAATAGCCATATTCATCTATTGGCATTTTCTCCATAGCAAGATCAAGAATCTCCCTTGCGGCGGTAGTATCTTCTTCCCTGAGCAGGTTTTCTACCAGTCTTGCCAGGTTGCTTCTGTAAGTAATGGCATTTTTTCGGGTTTCAGGATCATGATAAATATCAGGATCTCCCATATTGCCCCAATCCCAGTTCTTGACGATGTTGTACATTTTTTCGGTATTCACCCTTCCCATATCAAAAGGATTACGCGGGTCTACCGGCGTGCGGATTGGCACGAGCTTATATGCCACACCTTCCAGCTGAAGATAATCCTTCATCCACAGGTAATCTTCATCCCCAAAACTGCCGCCCGTGAAGTAGATAGGGCGTTCCCAGTTATTGTTGGCAATTATATCCAACATCATGAGGCGATTCTTATAAAGTACCCTGCCATCTATTTTAATGTCTATGTGGTCTACAATTTCTCCCGCTTCATCCTGCTGAACAATTCCGTTTTCCAACACCGCCTGTTTGTCAACAGGGATCCTCACGAACTGAGTTGGGTAAGTATTTACCGACTGCCCTCCCTGAAGTTCAGCCTTGGTGCGTGGATCGTCGCTTTGGATAAAATTTAGCCATGTGCCTATTTCCAGGGTGTCATTGGTACGCTGTTCAAGGAAAATAGCATCATTTTTTCCGGTGTAAAAGTCATGGCTCAGTTGCGAGGGAATTGCATCACTCTCAAAAGCCTTGCGTTTCATCTGGTCTATATACCAGTCGGTGGCGAAGAGGCTGGTATTGATCACCCGTACATCTGTACGATATTTTTCGACCTGCTGGGCATACCAGAGGGCGAAGGTATCATTATCCCCAATAGTAAAAATTATCCCATTTTCTTCAACCGAATCCAGGTACATCTTGGCCATGGCAAGCGCGGTAAATTTATTGGAACGATCGTGATCATCCCAGTTTTCACTGGCCATAAGCGTTGGCACGGCAAGAAGCGTTGCAATTACTACTACAGGAACGGCAATTTTTGGCTTCACAAAAGCTTTTAGCTTATCTATAAGAGCATAAACCCCAAAGCCAATCCAGATGGCAAAAACGTAAAAAGAACCTACCAGGGCATAATCCCGTTCTCTGGGTTCAAAGGGCCGCTCGTTCAGGTAGATTTTTAAGGCGATCCCGGTAAAAAGGAAAAATACCAGTAACACCCAAAAACTATTTTTATCCCTTTTAAGCTGAAAAACAAAGCCGATTAACCCTAAGATCAGCGGAAGGAAATAATAGGTGTTTCGGGCATCATTGTTTAAAGCGTCACTGGGCAGGTTTTCCTGCGGCCCTACATGCATTTTATCTATAAAGTCTATACCGCTAATCCAGTTTCCATTCATATCGGTATATTTTCCCTGGATATCGTCCTGCCGCCCCACGAAATTCCACATAAAATAGCGCCAGTACATATAGCCAATCTGGTATTCCAGCAGGTAGGCGATATTGGAAGCGAAGGATGGTTTTTCGACATTTATATAATCGCTGAAACGGCGCAGGAAATTGTGGTAATCTTCATTGGTAAGCTGTCCCCGGGAATAACTGGTTCGAAACTCATTAATGGCCTGCATTAACTGTTGTTCTCCCTGGTATTC
The DNA here is from genome assembly GCF_031846485.1 of Autumnicola tepida. NCBI lineage: Bacteria > Pseudomonadati > Bacteroidota > Flavobacteriia > Flavobacteriales > Flavobacteriaceae > Autumnicola > Autumnicola tepida. Next base: position 95,454 of record NZ_JAVRHQ010000012.1, on the reverse strand, counting down.
CGGTTTTACCGTGAAATCCAGCGGCCCGGTGAATTCCATATAATTCACAGCATGTTCTGTGCTCCACATTCTTGGGAGAAAGGCCTTATGATCGTCATCTAAATTCTGCCTTGCGTTCTTGTAATCATTAACAATTACGTATTTGCCCAGCTCTTCATTTTTTTCATATTTAGGCTTGGCATCCATATAAGGATTGTCCTCGTCCAGTCCGGAATACATTTCAGACCATTGAGGGCCGTAAAAAAGGTGGGTTTCCCCGTATTGTTCCCGGTTATAATATGCCAGCAGTTCCCGGGCATTATCGGGACTGTTCTCGTTGATTACTGTGGGAGCGTTGGAACGGATAGGCAGCATAATCCAGCTGGAAAAACCAATCAGGATAAACAGGATGCAGAGGAAAAGCGTATTTAGCTGATAATAATTCTTTTTGCGGGTATAGTTTATTCCGAAGTAAAAAGCAGCTATAATTACCAGGAATGCGATAATTGTTCCCGTATTAAACGGCATGCCCAGAGAGTTAGTGAAGAATACTTCTGAAGCTGCAAAAAAGGTAAGCGTGTAAGGCAACAAAAGTTTAAAAATGAACAATAGTACTGCCACCACGACGAAATTAGCGATTATGAAGTTCTTAACGGTGACTTTCTTATAGTTTTTAAAGAAGTAAAGGAAGCCAATGGCGGGAATTGTGAGGAGACTAAGAAAATGCACTCCAAAAGAAAGTCCTATTACAAGGCTTATCAAAATCAGCCAACGGTGGCCCCTGGGTTTAAACATGTCTCTTTCCCACAGCAGCCCCAGATAAAACATAACAGCCATAAAACAGGAGGCCATGGCGTAAACTTCGGCTTCTACGGCGCTAAACCAAAAACTGTCTGTAAAGGTAAAAGCAAGTGAGCCAACCATAGAACTGCCCAGGATGGCCATCTTCTTTGAAGTTGAAATTTTAGCGACAGGCCCGGTGATTTTTAGAAGTAACAAAGTGATAGACCAGAACATAAACAGAATGGTGAAAGCACTTGCCAGGCCAGACATGAAGTTAACCATTAAGGCGACTTTGCTGTTATCTGGCGCAAAAGTGGAAAAAAAAGCGCCCATCATCTGGTAAAACGGTGCCCCGGGCGGGTGGCCGACTTCAAGATTGGCAGAGGTTGCAATATATTCTCCCGCATCCCAAAAACTTGCGGTAGGCTCCAGGGTTGAACTATAAGTGGCAAGGGCAATCGTGAATACCAGCCATCCCAGTATTTTGTTCCACTTGCCAAAATTAAAATCTGTCATTATTGTCTAAGCTTGAATCTCATTGTGTTTGCCTAGCAGAATGTCCTGCAGGTATAATAATATAATGTGGCGAATTTAATAATAAATATATGAATGCCTGATTAACGGAGTTTAAAACAAAATATTTTTCCTTTTATATACAATTATATAGCACCTCATTTCCTGTACCAAAATCTCTTCGGAAGAAATTTGAAGTTTTTTCTTTAATTTTTTTAAAAATTGTTTGTGTAAAAAGAAGTTTGTTTTAAATTTGCATCCGCATTTAAGCATTGGCCTATGGTGTAACTGGCAACACGTCTGGTTTTGGTCCAGAAGAGTCTAGGTTCGAGCCCTAGTAGGCCAACAAAAAGAAATCCGGTTTCAAGATTGAAACCGGATTTTGCTTTTTTAAAAAATAATGGGCGATAATTTATCCCGATTGTAGCGAAGGCGGAAGATGGAGAAGCCTTAGCAGGCCAACAAAAATGTGAAACCGAATTGTGAAAACAGTTCGGTTTTATGTTTTCAGAGGGTTGAGCAAAAAGTTTTTCCAGTCGATGCAGAAAATATTCTTTAGGAGTTAATCATAGTGTCTTAGTTAAATGAACCTTCCTGTTGAAAGCCATCTGCTTCAGTAGAGTGAAGGGAAAAGGATGACGGGAGAAATTTCTGCGGAAAGGTGAATATAGATTCTCATTTTATTCCTGGCTTTTGTATTTTCGTGAGAAAGTAAATCCTGGTGGAGCAAAACGACTTTTTTAAGAATAAAAATGTTTTCAATGTACTTTTTGAGGCCGCTTCAGAAGGGATTATTGTAGTAGATGCTTCCCAGACGGTAATAGCTGCAAACGGAGCTGCAGAAATTATGTTTGGTTATGAGAAGGGGGAGCTGCTGGGCCAACCTCTAAATTTGCTTATTCCCAGAAATTACCGGCCTAATCATGGCAAACATTTTAACCATTTTTTAAAGAACAGTGAAAAAAGGCAAATGGGGCATGGCCGGGATTTACATGGCCTCAAGAAAGACGGGGCAAAATTCCCGGTAGAAGCAGGGCTAAATCCTTTTGAAATAGACGGGAAAGAATATGTGATGTCTTTAATTATAGATATTACGGTACGTAAAGAAAACCAACGTCAAATAAGGGAACTCAACACTCAATTAGAAGAAAAAATCCAGGTGCGCACGAAAGAGCTGCAGGAGAGTGTTGAAAAACTTCAAAGTGTCAACCTCAATCTTGAAGATGAAATTCAGAAGCGAAAAGCGGCAGAACGTAAAATAAAAGATGCCCTCCAGAAAGAAAAGGAACTAAATGAGCTGAAAACGAAATTTCTTTCCCTTGTTTCCCACGAATTTAAAACCCCTCTTAGCGGAATCCTGACTTCAGCTACTCTGGCTGAGAAATATACCAAAACGGAACAACAGGAAAAACGGGAAAAGCACCTGGGGACTATCAGGAATAAGGTGCATTATTTAAACAATATTCTTAATGACTTTCTTTCCATAGAGCGGCTTGAAACCGGGAAAGGCCAGTATAAATACACTTCCTTCAGCCTGAAGCGGCTTATAAATGAGGTGGTTTACAACGCCAATATTACCCTAAAGCACGGGCAGGAAATTAGTTATCCCAAAGATATTGAAGACAGGATGCTTTACCAGGACGAAAAGATACTGGAGCTTATTCTTTCAAATCTTTTGGGCAATGCCATTAAATATTCCCCTGAAGATACCTTAATCAAATTTAGGGTGAAAGCGGCAGAAAAACAGGTTAGTTTTGTGGTGGAAGATGAGGGAATCGGAATTCCGGAGAAAGATCAAAAACATATTTTTGAACGTTACTTTCGGGCGGAAAATGCTCTCCTGGACCAGGGTACAGGGATAGGTTTGAATATTGCCAAAACACACCTGGAAAATCTTGGTGGAAGCATCAATTTTGTGAGTAAGCAAAATAAAGGTACCACGTTTACGGTAAAAGTTCCTATCCTAACACCTTAATATAGAATTACAAATGCTATTACTATGAAAAAAGTATTGCTAATAGAAGACGACGTTACCGTTAGGGAAAACACTGCTGAACTTCTGGAACTTTCAGATTATGATGTGCTTACGGCTTCCAACGGGAGGCAGGGCGTGGAAAAGGCAAAAGCAAATTTGCCCGATATCATCGTTTGTGACATTATGATGCCGGAAATGGATGGTTATGGTGTGTTGCAGGAATTGAGCAAAAATGAAGAAACCATAAATATTCCTTTTATATTCCTTTCAGCAAAAACAGAGCATAAAGACATTCGTAAAGGAATGGATTTGGGCGCAGATGATTATCTCACCAAGCCTTTTGAAGAAGAAGACCTGCTGAGTGCCATAGAAAGCAGGCTGGCAAAGGTTTCTATTCTTAATTCCTTCAAAAGAGAAAAAAAGGAAACTGCCCCTGTTGCCGGAAACACCGGTTTAAAAGGAATAGAAGATTTGCGCAGCATTCTGGCCAATTATGAGTTGCTGGAATTTAAAAAGGGTGACAATATTTATGAACCTGGCCGGCAATCCAGTTATTTTTACCTGGTAAAGCGCGGAGTGGTAAAAGTGCATAGAATAGACAGCCAGGGAAAAGAGTTGATTACGGAGCTTTTTAAGGAAGATGATTTCTTTGGAAATATGTCCTTTAATTCCGCAGCATCATACGAAGATTTTGCCACAGCCATGGAAGATACGCAGCTTTATGCTGTTTCTAAGGAAGAATTGCACAAGATCCTGGCCAACAATGGTAGGGTGACGCTGGAGCTGGTAGAGGTGCTAAGCAATAACTTATCTGGCCTAAAAGAACAATTGATGGGAATGGCCTATGGATCGGTTCGAAAAAAGACGGCTAATACCATTTTGCTTTTTGCTGAAAAAATAAAAAAACATCCGCTTAAGAGCATCCGGATTTCGCGTGCCGATCTTGCCGGCGTGGCAGGAATGGCTCCCGAAAGCCTTATCAGGACACTTTCAGATTTTAAGAAAGAAGGCATGATAGAAATAGAGGGCAGAAATATAAAACTGCTGGATTCCCAGGCTCTAAGAGCTGTGGTTTGACACTGCAGTGCAGAATTTTGCAGATGATGAATAGCTGAAATGACTTTTTTTGAAAATGGACACCATCAGTGCCTGCAGCTAAAAATCTTCAGATAAAGATGAGTAGACATTTTTCTGGCATTGTGTTTTGCCCTTTCGGCCAATTCTCCACTGAAGTTTTCATTAATGGTTTCAAACCAAAGGTTTAACCAAACCCCGAAGTGATATTCATTTATCTTATTATGATTCTCATGATCTGCTTTTACGTGGGCAAATTGGGGGTTTCCCCTGTAACTTCCGGTAAAGAAAAGGTTACTTTCCCAAAAATCAGTTAGTTTATTGAGATGGGCATCCCAATCTTTTATACTGTTGTTGAAAAAGTAACCTATTTCGCGGTTTTTCCTCACTTTGTTATAAAAGGAAGATACCAAAGTATATACGTCTTTCCTGTCCTTAAGATCCCTTTTCATTTACAGGGGCACATTTACAGCGATTAATACTGCACTTAACAGGCAGCTGGCTATAAAGGAGTTTACCACGTGCTTTGATTTTAATTGAGCCAGTACTGCGGCATTAAAGCCCATAGATACGGCAACTACAAAAAACAGTTGGATCATATTCGTCAAAGTGTGGCCGTTCATAAGGATCATCATCGCGGCAACGGCGCCCATACAACTGGAAATAATTATTCCCGCACTCACATATCCATAATAAGATTCCTGGAAATTAGCTACAAAGTCTTGATAGAGTTTCATGATATTTCTTTTTTAATTATGGTGTAAAATTACCATGAAAGCCCAGGCTAAAATATGACTGTAATCATATTAAGCGTTATTTGCTTGTGCTTAATTAGATGCTATTCAGGAATGTGAGCGTACAATTTTTACAATTTCGTCTTTGGGTAGCACTCCGCTTTGCCTCCAAAGCTGTTGCCCTTGTTTAAACAAAATCATGGTGGGCACGCCCCTTACCTGGTATTTTCCCGTCAGCTCCTGGTTTTTGTCCACATCTATTTTTACAATTTTCACTTCTTCCCCCAGAGTAGCTTTGGCATCTTTAAGAATAGGAGCAAGTGTTTTACACGGGCCGCACCAGTCGGCGTAAAAATCTACCAATACCGGTTTTACATCATTTATAATCTCGCTGAATTTACTTTTCATAACAACTGAATTTTTAATAAAAATGCCGAAAACCGATAAAAATCGAACACGGCTTTTTTAAGGACTTTTACATTTAAAATTACGAAAAATCAGTGTTTCTATGCGGAAAATACTTTCTCCTAATATTATTGTTGTAATTGTTTCTGAAGCTGACAGGAAACGCGGGAATTGGTTTTATTTCTTTGGCTTTACTACAAGGTTGAAATTGATCTCAATTTCATCTTTAATCACAATTAAGCCGAATAATTTTCGGGGAGGTTCCAATCCAAAATCTTTGATATTCAGGTTAAGAGTCCCTTTATAATTAGGGGTGGGGCAATCTGTAATTGTTATCGGAATAATATAGCTTTTTTCCCTGCCGGCCATTCTAATATTTACCCTGGCCATTGCATTATCGTCTTGATCAAAAGAGACTTTTTTAAGCTCCAGTTTTATACCGGGATATTTTTCAGTTTGCATAAGGGAATTAAAATCTTTATTAATCGCCCTGTTACCACAATCAAAGCCATTATTTTTCAAATTGAGGACGGCATTTTTAAAATAAATACTTCCGTTTTCTTCAGAATACTGAAATTCATGTTTCCCCTTGAGCAGTAAAGTGTCAAACTCGCAGTGGAAGGCACTAATATTGGTATCCCCGCTTATATTCAGGGTGCTTTCGGGAAGGACCTGTATTGTTTTTTGTTCAAATTTATTTTGGGAAAAGCAGGTTGAGGTAACAATGCCAAGAAGAAATAATAAAATTGCATTTTTCATAGCTTCAGTTTTTAATTTTGCTTTACAGGCAGCGACTTTGGGCAGATTTTTAATAAAAGTGGGGAGACATTTGTCCCCCCACTTCTGGCTAATTCAATTCTTTTAGAAGCTGATCACTGCTTCAAACACTACCCCGTTAAACTTACCTCCGTTGTGGATGTCGGTTGTAGGATAATCGTTGTATTCCTGGTTTACATATTCAATTTTACTAAGGATATTTTTGGTCATAAACCATCCTGCACCAATGTTGTAACGGTCTACAGTCACATCTTCGCCGGTTTCCAGTTCCCCATTTACGGAATTGTAACGTCCTCCTATATAAAAGTTTTCAGTATTTCCAAAGCGGTAAATCAATTCGCCGGCATATTGGTTCCACACCCTTTCATCTGTTTCGGCGGCAAGTTTTCCTGAAGCCCTTTCATAGATTCCGAAGAATTCAAGTCCGCCAAATTTTAAGAACGGGTTAATCATTACAGAAGTCAGTTCATTTCTAAGGTTAGGGTTTATCCTGGCAGATCTAAAGCCATCACCGGCACCTTCAGGAGTCGTCATTAAGCTGTAGTAGCGTGACCCTGCACGGTCACCGCTGTAAAGATATGCGCTTGAGGTTTGGTTGGTGTGGTACACAGACCCTGTTAACCTGAACCTGAAATCATCGCTTAAATTTTTATCGTATCCAATTTTTGCCAGTAAAGACGGGCTTGTAGTTCCCGGGTTGGTAACGTTCTGGTTCAATTTACCGTTGGTAGCACCAAGCATTCCTAAAAAGCCATTGTTAAAATAATATACTTCCACACCAACTTCAGTAGTAAAACTATCCATTAAATAGTTTCCAACAAAAGGGTTGTAAAGTGCCATGGCGTTATCTGTCCTGCGGAAATGCGCATCGCCATAGTTGTTTTCCATATGGCCTATTTTAATCCTCATGTGGTCCATAAGCCCCTGGGCAAAGCCTTCGCTTATAAAATCCAGTTTGTCTATTTGAAGGTAACCCCCTTTTACGTAGGTCTCATTGTGGTGTTGAGAAGAAAGATAGGTTCTAAGGTGTAACCTCACTCCATCATACAGCATCACATCAAAATCCAGGTTAGCGGTGGCAAGGTTGAAATTTTCGCCAATATCAGCCAAAGCGGGAGTGGCGGCATTACCAGAATTTTCCTGATCTATCGCCTGGAACTGCAGGGCAAAAGCGCCTCCCACTCGCACGTTAATGCCATTAAAATCTGTTATAGTATCCTTGTTAGGTTCAAAATCTGAGATACCTCTCTGGTCCGGATACCTGAAATTAGGGAAATCCCTGTCCCATAAGTTATTTTCCTGGGACTGCATTTGCAATCCTAAGCAAAGAGCAAATACGACACCTGAATATTTAAGTAGATTTTTCATTTTAGTTTATTTTGAAAGGTTGAAATAGTTATTTTGAAAAAGTAGTTTGAAATTCAATTTTCACTTCGTCACCGGTGGTAATCGCGCCAAACATGGCGGTGGGCGGATCGATCTTATATTCAGACATCTTTACTTTTTCGCTGCCTGAAAGCACGATCTTATTATTTTCTACTTTCGCGGTAAAGGTGATGTCTACAGGGTTTTTTGTACCTGCAATTGTTAAATACCCGCTGGTGGTTACCACGCATTTTTCGCTGGAGGTACAATCTATGTTTTTGACTTTGTTAAGGGTGTAAGTGATTTTCTTGTGTTTATCTGTTTCCAAAGCTTTATAGGTGTTTTTATCCATTGCACCTTTTCCGCTTTTAAGGCTTTCTGCTATTACTGTAAATTCAAGATTTTTAATTTGAGTTAACTGGCCATCTTTTAATTCGGCGTTAAGTGTTCCTTCAAAATCTTCGGCTTCTATTTCCCAATCGTGAATATTGGATGTGCCCTCAATCTTCATATTAGAACCTGTTTTTTTTACGTCGAATGTTTGTGCGGTTGTTGAAACTGAAATCATCATGAGAAGAAAGCTTCCTGCTGCCAACCAATAGTTTTTAAAAGTATTCATGGTTTCTTGTTTTTAATTTGATACAAATTTGGGGCAAGAATGGCGGGGAAATTATGACGATAATCAGCTTTAGATTGATTTATATTCAGGCTTGACAGCGAAAAGGTTTGAAATGCCTGATTCAAAAAGGGGAGTAGTTGCTTTATTGTTTTCAGATCATTTTGCCCATTTTTGTATATTCGAGCCGGTATAAAAACGGTCTTCTAAGCTATTTTAGCAGTGTCCGGGAGCCTTGTGAAAAAAACATTACCATCAATTCCCTTTCCGCTTGTATAAGAGGTTGTATTCCTGTTATGGCTTTGCGTGTTTATTTGTATGGAAAAAAAGACTGGCAGTTGGCGTATAACCATGAAAAGCAGGAAACTAAAATAAAAATTGAAGGGTGGAGTGGAATATGAACAATTCCTTAAAAAAAATTTTATGTCACTATTCCTTCTTTGGTTTCGAACCATTACCTGATGCGTACAGCTGAAAATTTTTGAAGGAACGGGGAATTAAAAGAATCTGGTACAGGAATTGATAAGAGCAAATACTCCGGAAAAATGTTCTGGCTGTATGACTTTTGGTAAACGATCGGGAGAAGGAGGAGGCATAAGATGTTGGAAATAAAGATATCAGTTATGCCTTTAAGTCAGAAGTCTGTATGGAAAATAAAAACCGATAGGAAACTATCTTTAAGTATAATATAAGTAATGGGGAAGTGGAGTATAGGTGTAATAGATGATGATGATATTTACCAGATGATTATGCATAAGCTTATCTGTAGAACTGGTTTGTTTAAAGAGAAAAAAAAATATTGCAGTGCTGTAATGGCTCTTGAGGATTTCCAGGATTTTAATAAGGCCCTTCCGGATATTATTCTGTTGGATATTAATATGCCTGAAGTTGATGGATGGCAGTTTATAGAGAGAATGCGAAAGCTAAGGCCAGGTTTTTCAACAGAAACCCGTATTTACGTAGTGACTTCTTCTATAGCAAGCTCTGATGTTGAAAAGGCCAGGACATATGAGGAAATATTTGAGTTTTTGAGTAAGCCGCTAAGTGTGGCGAAATTGAAGGAGATTGGGGAGGCTTTGGATAAAAGCAAAAGTTCTGCATAAAAATAAAACTTCAGCCTTTGCCGAAGTTTTATTTTATGCAGCTACAATTACATTATAATGTGAAAGCAAGTCCTGGTAGAAGTACAAATTCTTCTCATCCTCTTTAAGACAGGCTTTCAGAAATCTTTCGATGTTCTGGCATTCAAAGGTTATACGTGTATACTTCTTTCTTCCCACTGGAATTTGCATTTCCACCTGTTGCTTCTCATAATCAATTTTTACATTTTTCGCCTCAAAATATTTTTTAATGATCGCTCTGTGCATAATCGTGAAATTCGATTTCTCCGCCTCAAGGTTAGAAATACTAAAAGAAATAAGATTTTTAACCTCTTCTATTAATTCTGTAGGTGTAAAGGTGTTATCCATATCTTAGTTAGTTGTGATTTCTTTTTAGATCCGGGGGCTAAGTTACTAGGAGAAAGCTTATTTGATGTTAAAAAAAAGGTAATTAAGCATTACTTAATAATTTTTTAACTCGAATGCTGCTGCTTTAAATTCTTCTTAAGACTAAACAGAGTAGGTAAGGGGAATATTAATATGGCGATACCTTTGGTCCAGGCAACTGGCGTTTACAAAAAGAGTGTCCGCGATTCTTACAGAGCCATACGAGTTATGAAGATGGCCAAAGATGTGCAATTTTACCTTTATTTTTTTCAGTTTTCTTTTAAGTTCTTCGCAGCCAATATGGGTGCCGTCGTCCAGTACATCCATAATCTTATATGGTGGAGTGTGGGTGATAAGAACATCTGTCTCACCTGGAATAAGGTTCCAGTACTTTCTTATTTCATCACCTCTTTCCCTGTTAAAAGCCCAGCCCGCCTTTCCAGGTGTTACAGGTGATCCCCAAAAATTAAAATCCTTAATCTGAATTCCGCTATTGTTGAGGTAATGCACATTTGGGGGAACCAGTTTCTCCGGTTTTATTTCTTTTTCAAAATAAAAATCATGGTTTCCCGCTATAAATATTTTATGCTCGTGGGGTTGTGAAGATAACCAGTTTAAAAAGTCTTCGGTTTCTTTTCTTGTACCTCTTTCGGTAAAATCCCCCGCATGTACGAGCACATCGGCATCAGGTAAGTTCAGTTCGTGGTGTTTATTATGTGTGTCTGAAATACACGTGACAGTCATAGGAACCAGGATAAAAAATTAAAGCTTTTGCAGAAGAGTTGCATTACTTGTCTTGCAACTGCTCCGAATTTTCTGGGGAGATATAATCTTTATCTGCGGGAAGTAATTTATCTACAACCTTGGTTACAGCAAAGGCTATCATTATAGCTGTGACCACAAAAAAAATAAATTTCACCAAAAGACTATCGCTAAGAATAATACTATAGAAGCCCAGGAAGAGTTCTATGGCAATAAATCCTATTTTTATACTTAGCTTTAATAACATTGGTGTGCCGGTTTATTGCAAAGATACAATCAAAAACAAGTTGTTTTCCGTTGGTTTTAAAAGTTTGACTAAAATTTAACAACAGGAGTAAAGAAGATTGCAATTAAAGTTAAAAACCCCTAAGGAGGATTTGGATATAACTATAAATTGTAAATTGTTTTTAAACTCAAAACCATAAGGACAACTTGAATAAGACTCAAAAAATAATTAGCATTATCGCTGGCGTAATCGTATTTCTGGTGATTTTGCTTTTAGTCGTAAACAACATAGCTGAAAATAAATTAAAGAAAGGCCTGGAAGATGCACTTTCACAAACAGAATCCTCCTATGAAAATCTTGAGGTAAGCCTTCTGAATAAAAGTGCGAGTATTGAGAATGTTCAAATTCGAATGGAAGGGAAAACAATTAGTGTGGCCCAGGCAAAACTTCAGGGTATAGATATTATTAAATACCTGTTTAGCAATAAAATTATAGTTGGAGATTTTACCATTTCAGAGCCTCATGTGCTATTAATGGCAAAAAAGGATTCTTCAGGATCAAAAAAGAAAAGCCCCGGTTTTAAACAGGATATTTTAATTAAGAACCTTATTGTTAATAATGGGGATGTAAAAATATCCCAGGGAGATTCCGTGGCAAAACTTTTTACAACCTTCAGTAAAATAAAGCTTCAGGAAGTATCCGTAAACAAAAATACCCTTAAAGGACCTGTGCCTTTTAAATATGACGGCTATAGCATTACAAGTGATTCTTTATTTTTTCAGATGAATGATCTTCATACCCTAACCGTTGGAAGCATTAATGCTGAAGATGGAAAAATAAGCGTAAAGAACATTAAGATGATCCCAAAGTACAGTAAAGTTGAACATCAGCGCCATATACCTTATGAAAAAGACCGTTACGACCTTACTATAGGAGAAATAATGATGAAGGATTTTTCCTGGAAAATAAAAAATGACAGCCTTCAGTTTCAAAATCCGTATATGGAGCTTAATGATGCAGAGCTTATAATTTACAGGGATAAACGACCTCCGGATGATCCGCGGACTAAACATTTATACAGTCAGATGCTGCGTGAGCTACCGGTAAAAGTGGGGATTGACAGCCTGGAAATTAATCGTGCTTATATAAATTATACCCAAAAATTAAAGGCTGACCGTCCTGCAGGAACGGTAGACTTTTCCAATCTTTATGCCTCTATATATAATCTTACCAATATAGGGATGGATAAATCCGGTTTTCCAAAAACACAAATTGATGTCCGTACAGACCTGTACCAAAAAGCAGCATTAAAGGTGCATTGGGAGTTTGATGTGAGTGATGTGTCAGACCATTTTACAATGTCCGGGAACCTGGGGCATTTGGATAGTGATGAAATTAATGAATTTCTCACGCCGGCTATGAATGTAAAAGTTTCCGGGGCAATAGATGACCTGATCTTCGATTTTTCCGGGGATGATGATCAGGCAGGCGGGGACCTGGAATTAGCGTATAATGACTTTAAGGTGGAGGTTTTGAAGAATAATGGACAGGAAAAGAATAATTTTCTCTCTGCTATTGCCAATGTTTTTGTGAAAAATACCACAGATGCGGAAAAGGATTTGAAGGATATCACGGTTACCCGGGAGAAAACCAAGTCTTTCTGGAATTATCTCTGGATCTTTGTGAGAAAAGGTTCTTTAAAAACTATAATTTAAATTTTGAAGGTGACTACCGGCCGCCTCGCATGGTTCACCAGGTCCTCACTTATGCTGCCGTTGAAGAAATGGGCCAGACCTTTCCTGCCATGGGTTCCTATACCTATTAACCCTATATTGTTTTCGGCGGCAAAATTAAGGATCCCTTTTTCCACACTTACGTCATTATAAATATGGAACCGTGGCTGAGTGCCTGTGATTTCGGCAACTTTTCTCAATCTTTCCCCGGCTTCCTTTGAAGTTATAAATTCATTAGGAGTGTTGATGTATAAAAGATGTAAGGCGGCACCCAATGTCCTGGCAAAGTCTACTGCCTTTTGTGCGGTATGCATGGTTGATGCCGATGCATCTGTTGCAAAAACGAAATTTTCTGCATTAAGAACGGCATCACTGTTCTTAATAACCAGCACGGGAATTTGGGACGAACGTACCACTTTTTCTGTATTGGAGCCAATGAACATTTCCTTAAAACCGCTGGCACCATGAGAACCCATTACAATCAGGTCGCAGTCAATTTCTTCGCTAAAATCTTTAATTCCTTCAAAAGCCTGGTGAAATTGTACAGATTCATGAACTTTAATGCCTTCTAAAAATGGTCTCTGCATTAATTTGCCAAAACGCTGGTGGGCAAGTTTCATAAAAAAAATGGACTCCGGCAGGTTTCGGGAGGAGCTTCCTTCTACAGGATCGATGAGTTGAAGCGGTAATTCCAGCATGTGGAGCAGGAAAATTTCGCTGTCAAACTTTTTGGCGAGATTCGCCGCGACTTTTAATGCGACTTCAGCCTGATCAGAAAAATCGGTGGGAACGAGGATTTTTTTCATAATGCCCTGAATTAGCAAGGTTGGAAAGTATTTATTATCATAAATTTACGAATAAATTATCATTGCGTAAGCGGTTTTCTATCTCCGATTTTATTATTATATTTGCATCGTTGAAACTAAAAAGTACAGCGAGGGGACGAAAAGTCCCCTCTTTTTATAATAGTATGTTGCAGGAGAAAGTAGAAAATTTGCTGAATGAGGCTTTCGAAAAAAATAATTCTTTATTTTTAATCAGTCTTGACATTAGCAGCAATAATAATATTAAAGTTGTGATTGATGGTGACCAGGGAATTTCGGTAAACGACTGTATAGAAGTGAGCCGGAGCATAGAGCACAACCTGGATAGGGAAGAGGAGGATTTCTCTCTTGAAGTAACTTCTTCGGGGGTCACAGAGCCGCTGCGCCTGCCCCGGCAATACAAAAAAAATATAGGAAGGAAATTGCAGGTTAAAACCAACGATGATAATATTGAAGGTACATTAACCAGTGCAAATGAGGAAGAAATTCACCTGAAGTGGAAAACCCGCGAACCCAAACCCGTAGGAAAAGGAAAACATACCGTGGAAAAAGAAGCTGTGTTGTCCTATTCAGGTATTGTGGAAGCTAAAGTTATGATAACATTTTAATCAAAAATTGATATGGAAAATATCGCCTTGATAGAGTCATTTTCAGAATTTAAAGATGATAAATTAATAGATCGCGTTACCTTGATGGCGATTTTAGAAGATGTTTTTAGGAATGCTTTGAAGAAAAAGTATGGTGAAGATGATAATTTTGATATTATTGTAAACCCTGATAAAGGAGATCTCGAAATCTGGAGAAACCGGGTAGTGGTTGCCGATGGCGAGGTGGAAGATCCCAACCAGGAAATTTCGCTTAGTGAAGCGAGAAGAATTGAGCCTGATTTTGAGGTGGGGGAAGATGTTTCTGAAGAGGTGAAATTGAAAGATTTGGGTAGAAGGGCGATTCTTGCGTTAAGGCAAAACCTTATTTCCAAGATCCATGAACACGATAATACCAATATTTACAAGCAATTTAAGGAGCTTGAAGGAGAGATATATAATGCAGAAGTTCATCACATCAGGCATCGTGCGATAATTCTGCTTGATGATGAAGGGAATGAAATTGTGCTGCCAAAAGACAGGCAAATCCCTTCAGATTTCTTCAGAAAAGGAGAAAATGTGCGAGGAGTTATAGAGAGTGTGGAGTTAAAAGGTAATAAACCTACCATTATTATGTCCCGTACTGCGCCCGGCTTCCTTGAAAAACTGTTTGAACAGGAAATCCCTGAGGTTTTTGACGGTCTTATTACTATCAAAAAAGTAGTAAGGGTTCCTGGTGAAAAGGCAAAAGTGGCGGTAGATTCTTATGATGACAGGATAGATCCTGTTGGTGCCTGTGTTGGAATGAAGGGATCCCGTATTCACAGTATAGTTCGTGAATTGGGCAATGAAAATATAGATGTGATTAATTATACAAACAACGACCAGTTGTTTATCACAAGAGCTCTTAGCCCGGCTAAAATAACTTCAATTAAATTAGATGAAGAGAATAAAAGGGCTGAGGTAATGTTGAGGCCGGAAGAGGTTTCTAAGGCCATTGGCCGTGGAGGCCATAATATCAGGCTGGCTGGACAACTTACCGGGTTTGAAATAGATGTGTTTAGAGAAGGTGTGGAGGAAGATGTTGAATTGAGTGAATTTGCAGATGAAATTGAAGATTGGGTGATTGCTGAATTTTCTAAAATAGGCCTGGACACTGCAAAGAGTATATTGGAACAGGATGTAGATGATCTTGTGCGCCGTACAGATCTTGAAGAAGAGACTGTTAGGGCGGTATTCCAGGTTTTGCGTGAAGAATTTGAGGAAGAATAAGTCTTTGGATTCAGAACATTTTTTTATAATAAACAAAAAGAGGTTAATTTAGAGGGCAATTTATGGCTGAAGCAAAAACAATGCGATTAAACAAGGTATTACGCGAATTCAATATTTCGTTGGATCGGGCTGTGGAATTCTTGAATTCCCAGGGCCACGACATTGAAGCGCGTCCCACTACCAAAATCTCCCCTGAAACCTATCAGGTGCTTTTTGACGAATTTCAAACCGATAAAAGCAAAAAGGTGGCTTCCAAAGAAGTAGGAGAGGAAAAGAGGAAAGAGAAGGAAGAAATTCGTTTAGCCCGCGAAAAAGAGTTGGAAGATAAACGCAAGGCTGAGGATAAAAAGGAAAAGGAGAAAGAGGAGGAAGTTGTTTCTGCGAGAGCTAAACTTTCCGGGCCTAAAAAAGTCGGAAAAATAGACCTCGATAAAAAACCCGGAACTTCTGACGCTTCTGAAACTGAAAAGGAAAAAGAGCCTGAAAAAGCCGAACAGCCCGCGGCAGAGACTCCTGAGCCTGAAGAAGCTAAACCGGAAAAGACAACTTCAGAAGAAGAGAAAAAACCTGAAAAAGAAGCTCCTGCCACACCAAAAGAGGAAGAAAAACCCCAGGCTAAGGAAGAAGCTGTAAAACAGGAAGATAAAACAGAAGCTTCCGGCGAGAAGGAAGAAGAATCCAATACCCTTAAGACCAATTACGCTAAACTTGAGGGGCCAAACTTTACAGGTGAAAAAATTGATCTTTCCAAGTTCAAAAAACCTGAAAAGAAAAAAGACGACAAAAAAGCTGCTGACGATAAGGACAAACGTAAAAAACGTCGCAGGAGAATTAGCAAAGATGTAAAACCTGGAGCTTCCGGTGGAGGTGGAGGCAGGAAAGGACGCAATAAACCGCGTTCAAGGCCTATAGCCAAAGAAGAGCCAAGCGAAGAAGAAGTTCAGAAACAGGTTAGGGAAACTCTTGAGAAACTTCAGGGGAAATCTGGTAAAGGAAAAGGAGCTAAATATAGAAG
This sequence comes from Autumnicola tepida, assembly GCF_031846485.1. Taxonomy (NCBI): domain Bacteria; kingdom Pseudomonadati; phylum Bacteroidota; class Flavobacteriia; order Flavobacteriales; family Flavobacteriaceae; genus Autumnicola; species Autumnicola tepida. The sequence goes on along the minus strand of NZ_JAVRHQ010000012.1, from coordinate 79,330 downwards.
AGGAAAAAGGGATCAGCACCGTCAACGTTCCGAAGAGGATCTTGCACAACAGGAACTGGAAAGCAAAACATTAAAGGTGACTGAGTTTGTTACGGTTACTGAAATTTCCAGCATGATGAATGTGCCGGTTACCAAAGTGATCTCAGCTTGTATGTCTCTTGGGATGATGGTTACCATGAACCAGAGGCTTGATGCTGAAACCCTTTCTATTGTTGCTGAGGAATTTGGATATGAAGTTGAATTTGTAACCGCAGATGAAGAGGAAACCACTCAGGAAGTAGAAGAAAATCCTGAAGACCTTAAACCAAGAGCTCCTATTGTAACCGTAATGGGTCACGTAGACCATGGTAAAACTTCTTTGCTGGATTACATTCGTCAGGAAAATGTGATCGCCGGCGAAAGTGGTGGAATTACCCAGCATATTGGTGCTTATGGAGTAGAGCTGGAAGGCGGACAGAAAATTGCCTTTTTGGATACCCCGGGTCACGAAGCCTTTACGGCGATGCGTGCTCGTGGTGCGCAGGTAACCGATATCGCGATTATTGTGATTGCGGCAGATGATGATGTGATGCCTCAAACCAAGGAAGCTATTTCGCATGCGCAGGCTGCAGGTGTACCTATTGTTTTCGCGATTAATAAATCTGATTTGCCAACGGCAAATCCTGAAAAAATTAAAGAAAAACTGGCGGCTATGAACCTGCTGGTAGAGGATTGGGGAGGTAAAATCCAGTCGCACGATATTTCAGCTAAAACAGGAATGGGTGTAAAGGAATTGCTTGAAAAAGTATTGCTTGAAGCTGAAATCCTGGAGCTGCAATCTAATCCAGATCGCCTTGCCACCGGTACTGTGGTGGAAGCTTACCTGGATCGTGGGCGTGGTTACGTTTCTACTGTTCTTGTACAGTCTGGTACACTTAGCATTGGAGATTATGTACTTGCGGGCAGGAGCAGCGGTAAGATAAAGGCTATGCAGGATGAGCGTGGCAAAGATGTGAAAGAAGCCGGCCCATCAACGCCTGTCTCTATTCTTGGCCTTGATGGTGCGCCTCAGGCAGGTGATACCTTTAAGGTGATGACAGACGAACGGGAAGCTAAAAACATCGCTGCCAAGAGGACTCAGTTGCAGCGTGAGCAAACCGTTAGGACCCAAAGGCATATTACGCTTGATGAAATTGGACGTAGGATTGCACTGGGAGAATTTAAAGAACTTAATATTATCCTGAAAGGTGACGTGGACGGATCTGTGGAAGCTCTTACAGACAGTTTCCAGAAACTTTCTACTGAAGAAATTCAGGTGAATATCATTCATAAAGGAGTAGGCGCAATTACTGAAAGTGACGTATTGCTGGCTTCAGCCTCAGATGCTGTAATTATCGGATTTAATGTACGTCCTGCCGGAAATGCAAGACAGGTTGCAGATAAGGAAGAAATTGACATCAGAACCTATTCCATTATTTATGATGCAATCAACGATCTTAAGGATGCGATGGAAGGAATGCTTTCTCCGGAGCTGAAAGAAGAAATTACCGGTACTGCTGAAATAAGGGAAACCTTCAAAATTTCAAAAATCGGAACAATTGCCGGTTGTATGGTAACTTCAGGAAAAATATACAGAAGTTCCGGAATCCGTCTAATTCGTGACGGGGTAGTGGTATTCACTGGAGAACTTGCTTCTTTGAAAAGATTTAAGGATGACGTGAAAGAAGTTTCCAAAGGTTATGATTGTGGTTTGCAGGTTAAGAACTACAATGATATTAAGGAGGGTGATGTAGTTGAAGCCTTCAGGGAAGTAGAAGTTAAAAAGAAATTGAAATAACATTCGATATTCTCAATAAAAGAAAAAAGCCGCTCGGGAATGAGCGGCATTTTTCTTTTATATAAATGGCTGAAATTATTTCCTTTTTGGCTTCGGAATAAAAGCTCCGGGGAAGGCTTCTTTAATAGCCAGAAGAGCTCTGTCCGCTTCAAGACGATTTCGGAAATTTCCTACGTAAACTTTATAATTTGGAGTTTCGTAGTCGATAATTGCAGGGTATTCAAACTGGCTGGTATATTCTTTATAGACTTCGCTTGCCTCATTATTATCCCCATAAAACAGCTGAATTTTATACCGGTCGCCGATTTGATTTTCCTTAGACATTTCTGTCTTTATTTCCAGGAGTTTCGGGATTTTTTCATCCTGATATATGTTAATATTTCCGGTTTGGGCGGAGGAAGACGTATAAAAAAAAGTGGCCACAAAAGCGGCGATTATCATCTTTTTTGGAGCTAAAATTCTCATAGTTATGGTGTTTGAAACAAATGTAAAATATAAAACTTAAAAGTGTTCTTAATTATTATTTAGAACTAATATAAATTATCGATTAACACTATTGTAACATTCCTAAAATCGACTTTATATCTTACTTTTGTGACCGAATTTAGGGGTACGAAATGGCGTTTTTTGCTGGAGTAGCTTTAGTAGAAAAACCGTACCAAAGTTTAGACGTTAATTCAACTTACAATATGAAAAAGGTGAAATACCGCCAATCAACTTCACGATTACTGCTTTTAGGAGTAGCGTTTTTTTTCTCGTTTACAGTTATTGGGATTGCTCAGGACCAGGCAGATGCATCGGCCCAGGATGGAGATGCTGCTCAGCAGGAACAGTCTGAAGGAGGGCAATCTGAAGGTTCTGGTGCCGGGGCCGCTTTAGGTGATGCTTCCAATGGGAAATCGCTTTTTAATTCCTTATGTGCTGCTTGTCATAAGCCATATTCTGAATCTATCGGGCCTGCCTTAAATGGGGTGACTTCGCGCCAGGATTTGGAGTGGATCTATAAGTGGGTGCATAATAATGCTAATCTAAGAGCGTCAGGAGACCAGGATGCGATCGCTATTTTTGAAGAATATAACGAAACCCAGATGCCTGCTTTTCCGCAGTTATCTGAAGATGATATTAATGATATTCTTGCTTATGTAGAGCAGCCTAAACCTGAGCCCGCAGCGGCTCAAACTCCAGCAGGGGGAGCCGGGCAAGGTACTTCAGGTGGCGGCGTTTCTTTAAATATAATTCTTGGAATCCTTGTTTTTGTTCTGGTAATGCTGCTTGCGGTATTATTTCTGGTAAACAAAACCTTAAGGAACTTCGCGAGTGCAAGCGGTGTGGTATTGCCTGAGAAACCTAAAAGAAAACCTATCTACAAATCATTTGTGGAAAATCAATTCCTGATTGTAGTAAGTTCTGTGGTGGTTTTGCTGGCTGTTGGATATTTCGCTTACGGTTGGATGATGCAGGTTGGAGTAGACCAGGGATATCAGCCAATCCAGCCTATTCACTATTCACATAGAATACATGCCGGGGATAATGAGATAGAATGTAAATATTGTCACTCTTCTGCCAGGGTTTCTAAAGTTTCTGGTATTCCTTCCCTTAATGTTTGTATGAACTGTCATAAGGCTATTTCAGAAGTTGCGCCAGAGACTGCTACAGAAGAATACTCAAAAGAATTTTATGACGGTGAAATTGCCAAGCTATATGACGCTGTGGGATGGGATCCTGCTTCCAGGACTTATAGTGGTGATGTAAAACCTGTAAAATGGGAAAGACTTCATAATCTTCCGGATTTTGCTTATTTCAATCACTCACAGCACGTAACAGTGGCTGGGGTGCAGTGCCAGAAGTGTCATGGTCCTATAGAGGAAATGGAAGTGGTTTATCAATATGCGCCATTAACTATGGGCTGGTGTGTCAACTGTCACCGGGAAACAGAAGTTAGAATGGAGGGTAATGACTATTATGAAAAAATTCATGCCCAGTTAGCTAAAAAATACGGAGTAGAAGAGATAACTGCCGCAGAAATGGGTAGTATCGAGTGCGGTAAGTGTCACTATTAGGACGTGCTCTGGTAAAATAATTTTTTAAGAAAGTAATATTTAAATATATGTCATCAAACAAGAAATACTGGAAAAGTGTTGAAGAGCTAAAGGAAAACAGCTCTATTGTTGAGGCGCTCCAAAAAAAGGAATTTACTGAGGAAATACCTGTGGAGGAATTTCTGGGGAACCAGGAGTCTATGGAAGGTTCAAAAACCTCCCGTAGGGATTTCCTTAAATATATTGGGTTTAGTACAGCGGCGGCAACCCTTGCTGCTTGTGAAGGGCCTGTGGTTAAGTCTATTCCGTATGTGGTGCAGCCAGATCGTATTGTTCCAGGTGTGGCAAATTATTACGCTACTACAATGGCAGATGGGTTTGATTTTTCGGGGGTTTTGGTTAAAACCCGTGAAGGAAGGCCTATCAAGATTGAAGTAAATACAATGGCTGGTACCGGCTCTAACGCAAGAGTGCAGGCGTCGGTATTATCTTTATATGACAAAAACAGGCTTAGAAGGCCAACCGCGAAAGGTCAGAATATTTCATGGGAAGAGTTTGACCGTAGCGTAACAGGCAGGTTGAATAATGTAAATGGTGAAATTGCTTTGCTTACTTCAACAACAGCCAGTCCTTCTACTGCTAAACTTATCAATGAATTTTCAGGAAGATATGGAAATGTGAGGCATGTGGTTTATGATGCTTTTTCTGAAGATTTCGCTTTGAATGCTTTTCAGGCAAAATATGGAAAGCGGGCTTTGCCAAATTACGATTTTTCAAAGGCTGAAACTATAGTTTCTGTGGGAGCAGATTTCCTTGGTGACTGGCAGGGTGGAGGGTTCGACTCTCAGTACGCAAGAGGAAGAGTGCCTAAAAATGGTAAAATGTCCCGTCATATTCAGTTTGAATCTAATATGAGCTTAACCGGGTCTAATGCAGATAAGCGTATTCCTGTAACATTATCCCAGCAAAAAGCTGTTTTAGCTGCTTTGCATGGTTATGTTGTTGGAGGAGGTTCTACAAGCGATCTTTCCCCAAGGCTGGATGATGCAGTGGTTAAAGCGGCTTCTCAATTACGTAAAGCCGGAAGAAACGGGGTTGTTGTTTCAGGAATTCCTGATAATGATGCCCAAACCCTTGTGCTGGAAATCAATGAGGCTATGAACAGTGCTGTAATGGATACTGAAAATCCTGTGATGGTGAGACAGGGAAATGCGGCGGAAGTGGCGCGCCTTGTAGATGATATGAACTCCGGGAGCATAGGAGCTTTAATCGTTATGGGTGTGAACCCGGCCTACAGCTTGCCTAATGCTAAAGAGTTTGTTGAAGGTCTTAAAAATGTAGATCTTGCTGTTACGTTTTCAATGAAGATGGATGAAACCGCCAAACTTTGCGAATTTGTAGGAGCTACACCTCATTATTTAGAGAGTTGGGGAGATGTTCAGTTCACCGGAAGACAATTCGGTTTAACCCAGCCAACAATAAAGCCATTATTCGATACCAGGCAATTCCAGGATACCCTGCTAAGGTGGACTGGTAATTCCCAAAATTACTACGAATATCTGAAAGATATGTGGAGTGGTATTTTGGGTGGAAACAGATGGTTTACTGCTTTGCATGATGGTACTTTTGAGCTGCAGGATACTTCTGCAGTGCCGCAATTGCCAGATACAGCCGGAAGCGTTCAGATGAATTCTGGCTCTGCCGCGGCTTCAAGTCTTACAGCTGCTGGTGAAGGAGAAGGCCTTCAGCTTGAGCTTTATACTTCTGTGGCAATGGGTGATGGGCAACAGGCCAATAACCCGTGGTTGCAGGAGATGCCAGATCCTGTAACAAGAGCTTCCTGGGATAATTACCTGAAAATGTCCAGCGAAGATGCCAAGGCTTTAGGCTTGGAGAACTATTTTGTATCCAATGGCGCTCTTAATGGTAGCTATGTGAATATTCAGGTTGGAGACAGCGTGGTAAAAAATGTTCCGGTATATATACAGCCGGGGCAGGCTAAAGGTGTTGTTTCCCTTGCTGTTGGTTACGGGAAAAAAGAATCCATCCAGGAAGAGATGCAGGTAGGGGTGAATGCTTTTCCATTGTATCAAAACTTTAAGGCGCATCAAAATGTAAAAATAGAGAAAGCTCCGGGAATCCATGAGTTTGCCTGTGTTCAGCTACAGGGAACCCTTGCTGGCAGGGACGATATCATCAAGGAAGCTACCCTTCACGAATATAATACTACTGAAGCAGAACATTGGAACCCAAAACCTGAAGTGAGCTATGATCACCAGGAAATTCCAACTACTTCAGACCGTGCAGATATCTGGACTTCTTTTGATCGTTCTATAGGCCATCATTTTAATATGTCTATAGACCTGAATGCCTGTACAGGATGTGGCGCGTGTGTTATCGCCTGCCATGTTGAAAACAATGTACCGGTCGTGGGGAAAGAGGAAGTGAGAAATTTCAGGGATATGCACTGGTTGCGTATTGACAGGTACTATTCTGCTGCCGATACTTTTGTGGAGGAACAGGAAAACCTTGAAGAATTGCCATTATTTGAAACTTATCGTGAAGTGGAGACGCCTTCTTACGATAATCCGCAGGTAGTGTTTCAGCCGGTAATGTGCCAGCACTGTAACCATGCACCTTGTGAAACTGTTTGTCCAGTTGCGGCGATTAATCACGGGCGCCAGGGGCAAAACCAAATGATTTATAACCGTTGTGTTGGTACAAGATACTGTGCAAACAACTGTCCTTATAAAGTTCGTCGTTTCAACTGGTTTACGTATGCTGAAAATGATGAATTTGATTACCATATGAATAACGACCTTGGCCGAATGGTATTGAATCCAGACGTTACAGTTCGTTCCAGAGGAGTAATGGAAAAATGTTCTCTATGTATTCAGAGAACACAAAAGACAATTTTAGATGCCAAAAGGGAAGGTCGTCCTGTTGAAGATGGCGAGTTCCAGACCGCATGTTCTCTGGCCTGTGATAAAGGAGCCATTGTGTTTGGGGATGTGAACGATCACGATACCCGTATCTTTGAAAAAGTAACTGACGAAAGAATGTACCATAACCTTGAAGGACTGGGTACACAGCCAAATGTGGTTTACCAGGTAAAAATCAGGAACACTTCGGAGTCATAAATTAGTATTAAGAATCAATTTTAAAAGAATATGTCGTCACATTACGAAGCGCCTATAAGAGAGCCTCTAGTTACCGGAGATAAATCTTACCACGATGTAAGTGTAGATGTTGCTGCTCCGGTAGAGGGAAGGGCAAATAAAGCCTGGTGGATTGTGTTTTCAATTGCACTGGTCGCATTCTTATGGGGAATAGGCTGTATTGTTTATACGGTATCTACCGGTATTGGAGTCTGGGGCTTGAACAAAACCATTGGATGGGCCTGGGACATTACCAACTTTGTATGGTGGGTAGGTATTGGACACGCGGGAACACTTATTTCTGCGGTACTTCTTCTTTTCCGTCAAAAATGGAGAATGGCGGTTAACCGTTCTGCGGAAGCAATGACCATTTTCGCCGTTTTCCAGGCCGGGTTGTTTCCTATTATTCACATGGGGCGGCCATGGCTGGCATATTGGGTACTTCCAATTCCAAACCAGTTCGGGTCTTTGTGGGTAAACTTTAACTCGCCGCTCCTTTGGGACGTATTTGCAATTTCCACCTATCTTTCTGTATCGCTGGTGTTCTGGTGGACGGGGCTTCTTCCTGATTTCGCGATGTTGCGGGACAGGGCAGTAAGGCCTTTTCAGAAGAAAATCTACGGAATACTTAGTTTTGGATGGAGTGGTCGTGTAAAGGACTGGCAAAGGTTTGAAGAGGTTTCCTTGGTTCTTGCAGGTTTGGCAACTCCGCTGGTACTTTCGGTACACACCATTGTATCTTTTGACTTTGCTACCTCTGTGGTGCCGGGATGGCATAGTACCATCTTCCCGCCCTATTTTGTTGCGGGTGCGATTTTCTCCGGTTTTGCGATGGTGCAGACACTGCTTATCATTATGAGAAAGGTTTCCAACCTGGAAAATTATATTACCCTCCTTCATATTGAATATATGAACAAGGTGATCCTGTTAACCGGTGGGATTGTTTCCATAGCTTATATTACAGAATATTTTATTGGATGGTATTCAGGAAGTAGTTACGAGAACTACACCTATCTTTCTTTTGGAGCTGCTACCGGGCCTTACTGGTGGGCATTTTGGGCGCTTATCATTTGTAACTTTGTGGTGCCGCTTACTTTATGGGTGAAAAGCCTTAGAAGGAATATTTTATGGACTTTCATAGTTGCGCTTATTATCAACATCGGGATGTGGTTTGAGCGTTTCAACATTATCGTGGTAGATTTAAGTAAAAGTAGGACGCCGTCTTCATGGGCAATGTTCTCACCAACATTTGTAGATATTGGGGTATTTATTGGAACCATAGGTTTCTTCTTTGTGCTGTTCCTTCTTTACGCGAGAAATTTCCCTGTAATTGCGCAGGCAGAGGTTAAGACAATCCTTAAATCTTCCGGAGATAAATACAAAAGGTTACGTGCAGAGCATGGGGATGATGTAAGCCATGTACATGTAGATTCAGATCCAACGGCCAAAGAGCCTGCATCTAATATTGATGAAAGAATTACAGAGCAGTTTAATGACGAAGAGGAGCATCATACTGAAACGGTAAATGCAGATGCCCTTACCATATCCGAAGTTACCCGCAGCAGGTTGGATGAGATGCTGGAGAGAATAGGTGTTTATGATCCTTCCACTCAGTCTGCCGATGATCTTGGCAAACTAAAAGCAGTTGGTCCTTTACTGGAACAGCACCTGCACCAGGTTGGAATATACACTTTTGAACAGGTTAGTAATTTAACCGAGAATGATTTTGTGTTGCTAAACGAAGTTATAGATCCATTCCCTTCAGCAGACCGTAGGGGAGACTGGGCAGCTCAGGCAACAAAATTTAAAAACAGGTAATCAAGATGGCTTCAAGAACTATACACGCTATTTATACAGATGACGATTTGCTTTTACAGGCGGTAAAACAAATTCGTGATGCGCGCTATCATATTGGCGAAGTTTATACTCCTTTCCCTGTTCACGGGTTGGATAAAGTAATGGGTCTTGCCCCAACAAGGCTTGCAATTACTTCCTTTCTTTATGGGATTACAGGATTATGTGTGGCCATCTGGATGATGAATTTTATGATGATCGAGGACTGGCCAAGGGATATTGGAGGTAAGCCAAGTTTTACCTTTATACAAAATATGCCGGCTTTTGTGCCTATTATGTTTGAACTTACCGTATTTTTCGCGGCTCACCTTATGGTGATCACTTTTTACATGAGAAGTAAACTATGGCCTTTTAGAAAAGCTGAAAATCCTGATTTTAGGACTACAGATGATCATTTTCTTGTTGAAGTGGATGCGGCCAGTCATAATGTAGATGACCTTACGAAGTTTCTTTATGATACCGGGGCTTCCGAAATTAAATTAATTGAATAATAGTAGATCTGATGAAGAATTTGTTCTATAAATCTATAGTAATGTTTCTTTTGGCTGGCATGGTCATTTCCTGTGCAGATAAGGACAGTCCAAATTACCAGTATATGCCAGATATGTATGCGCCGGTAAGCTATGAAGCTTATGGCGAGTATGATATATTCCAAAATCAGCAGGAAGCAAAATTGCCTGTGGAAGGTTCTATTCCCAGGGGATGGATGCCTTATCCTTATGAGAATACTGCAGAAGGGATGGCGGCCGCTAAAGCTAACCTAAAAAACCCTTTGCCTTATACTGAAGATAACCTTAATGAAGGGAAACAGCTTTATACAATTTACTGTGCAGTTTGCCATGGAGACAATGGTGATGGCCAGGGAATCCTTGCGCAACGGGAAAAGATATTAGGAATACCTGCTTATGATGATGCCGGTAGGGCGATTACAGAAGGTAGTGTATATCATGTAATGTATTACGGGCTTAACAATATGGGTTCTTATGCTTCCCAAACGAGTATTGTGGAGCGATGGCTTATAGATCATTACGTAATGAGCCTTAAGGATAACCTGGAAGGAAAGCCGGAAAGGGAGTTTGAAGAAGTAGAGGGTCCTGCCGAAGAAAACCTTATTCCTTCTGAAGCAGAGATAACCGAAATTCTTCCGGAGGAGGATCAGGAGGTTTCTGTTGAAAGACAATCTCAGGGGCAGCAGGCAGACGAAACTGAAAATTAAGAATAAAGCATTTAGATCAAGTAATATGTACACGCTATCCAGTAAGTTAAAAATAACAGCAATTATATTTATGGTTGTTGGTGCCATAGGCCTGATTTATGGTTTTATAGCTGCGCCTTCAAGTATAGAGGAAGTAAAGGAAATGTTGGCTGCTGAAAGTCATCATGGTGCTGAAGAAGGTTCTACCGATGTTATGGGACATGAACCTGAAGCATCAGGACAGGCACATATGCAGGGAGGGCGCGAAGAAGGAAACGCACATGGGGTGGAAACCCGGGCCGGAGAAGAGGCTCATGGGGAGCATGGAGAGACAGCGCATTATGAGCATGTCCTGCACCAGTTGGAAACCAAACCTTGGTCTGCGCTTTTTGTTTCTGCCTTCTTCTTTTTTATGATCGCGTTGGGGGCATTGGTTTTTTATGCTATTCAATTTGCCGCGCAGGCGGGATGGTCGCCGGTTTTGTTCAGGGTTATTGAAGGAATTACTTCATATCTGCTTCCTGGATCTATTATTGTAGCGCTTATAGTTATTTTTGCCGGTACGCATTTCTTCCCGTGGCAGAATGAAGAACTGGTGTCAGAAGATAAAATATTACAGGCGAAGTCAGGTTATCTTAATTTTCCCTTCTTTGTCATAAGGGCGATAATCTATATAGTGGGATGGAACCTCTACAGGTTCTTTTCAAGAAAATTCTCGTTGGAACAGGCAAGAGCAACCGGAGACGATTTAAGGCCGTATAAAAAGAGCTTTAAAGGAGCCGTTTTCTTCCTCTTGTTCTTTATAGTAACAGAATCTATGATGGCGTGGGACTGGTTTATGAGTATGACTCCGCACTGGTACAGTACCCTTTTTGCATGGTATGTTTTTGCGAGTATGTTTGTATCTGCAATAACAGTAATTGCCCTGGTGACTATTTTGCTGAGAAGGGCGGGTTACTTAAGTTTTGTGAACGACAGCCATTTGCATGATCTTGCTAAATTCATGTTCGCTTTCAGTATATTCTGGACCTACCTTTGGTTTGGACAGTTTATGTTGATCTGGTATGCCAACATTCCTGAAGAAGTAACCTATTTCATATTAAGAATTCAGGAGTATAATTTGTTGTTTTTTGGAATGCTCGTGCTTAATTTTGTATTCCCTATCTTACTCCTTATGAATAGTGATTATAAAAGGCTGCCAATAATTATAACCATTGCCGGTTTAGTGATTCTTGTTGGTCACTATATAGATATTTATCTTTTGATAATGCCATCTACCGTTGGCGCTAACTGGTTCTTTGGAATTGCAGAAATAGGAGGTTTATTGTTTTTCCTTGGTCTTTTTATCCTTGTTGTGGGAAGCGGCCTGGCCAAAGAGTCGCTTTATCCAAAAGGTAACCCGTTCCTTAAGGAAAGTGAGCATTACCATTATTAATTAGATTGATTGTTTAAAGAAGAATATATAAAATGACCGTATTTTTAGTAATCATAGTACTAGCGCTTCTTGCCCTCACTGGTTGGCAGATGTCGAAGATATTCCAGTTATCCAAAGGTCCGGATGTAGAGAGTTCGCAAGTTGCCACAGACAAGGATAACAGCACGCAGGGGCTTAACCTTTTGATATTTGTGATCCTGTTCTTTATTCTGATGATTTACTGCTTCTGGTATTACGGTAATTTTTATTTGCCGGCAGCGGCTTCAGAACACGGGTCACAGTACGATAACCTTATGTTTATTTCTATTGCGGTTATCATGACCGTGCAGGTAATTACGCAGGCACTACTTTTCTATTTTGGATATAAATACAGGGGGAATAAGACCAAAAAAGCCCTTTTTTATGCAGATAATGATCGTCTGGAATTTATCTGGACCATCATTCCTGTTGTGGTTCTTGCCGGTTTAATTCTATACGGATTATTCACCTGGTCTAATATTATGAATGTTAATGAGGATGATGATCCTTTGGTTGTTGAACTTTACGCAAAACAATTTAGCTGGACTGCCAGATATTCGGGAGACGATAATACCCTTGGTAAAGCAAACGTGCGTTTTATTGAAGGTGTGAACCAGCTGGGAGTGGATGAAAATGATTCTTATGCTGAAGACGATATTGTGGCCACCGAGTTACATTTACCTGTGGGAAGGCCTGTATTGTTCAAATTAAGGTCACAGGATGTACTGCATTCAGCATATTTTCCACATTTCAGGGCTCAAATGAATGTTGTTCCCGGGATGATTACCCAATTTGGATTTACTCCAACGGTTACTTCCGAAGAAATGAGGAGTAGCGAGTATATGGAAGAGAAAGTGAGAAGAATTAATGAAATAAGAAGGGAAAACAGTACAGCGCTTGTTGCTAACGGAGAATCTCCTTTAGACTCTTATGAATTTGATTATTACCTGCTTTGTAATAAAATATGCGGGGTGGCTCACTATAATATGCAAATGAAGATTGTTGTGGAAAGCCCGGAAAAATATGAGGCCTGGCTTGCAGAACAACAAACTTTTGGTGAGACCATGGCAGCCCAGGATGCTGAAGAAAATGAGGCACAAGGGCAGCAGGAGGAACCAATAGATGCGCCTGCTGAAGTATTGGAAACCACAGAGGCAAGGAATCAGGAAGAAGAAAATTAAAAGATTAAAGAAGTATAGGTATGTCAGCAATAGCAACAAACGTAGCGGCTCACGATCATCATGACGATCATGGACATCATCATAAGCAAACATTTATAACAAAATATATTTTTAGCCAGGACCATAAGATGATTGCCAAGCAATATCTTATCACCGGGCTTATAATGGGAATAATTGGGATAGCCATGTCTATTCTTTTCAGGATACAACTGGCATGGCCGGAACAGTCTTTCTGGATCTTTGACGTGCTGCTGGGGAAATGGGCACCAGATGGAGTAATGTCCCCTTCAATTTACCTGGCATTGGTTACAATACATGGTACCATAATGGTATTTTTCGTATTAACTGCAGGTTTAAGTGGTACCTTTAGTAACCTTCTTATTCCGCTTCAAATTGGGGCAAGGGATATGGCATCAGGATTTTTGAACATGGTTTCTTACTGGTTGTTCTTCCTGTCCTGCGTTATCATGTTAAGCTCTCTTTTTGTGGAATCGGGCCCTGCAATGGCGGGATGGACCATTTATCCTCCGCTTAGTGCGTTGCCCCAGGCCATTAGCGGTTCCGGTACGGGTATGACGCTGTGGCTGGTTGCTATGGCAGTTTTTATTGCTTCCTCACTTCTTGGTTCCTTAAATTATATTGTAACCGTACTTAACCTTAGAACAAAGGGAATGTCTATGACAAGGCTTCCGCTTACCATCTGGGCATTTTTTGTAACTGCAATTATCGGGGTGGTTTCGTTCCCTGTATTGCTTTCTGCGGCTTTGCTTCTTATAATGGACCGTAGCTTTGGAACTTCCTTTTTCCTCAGTGACATTTTTATTGAAGGGGAAGTTTTAGCGCACCAGGGAGGTTCTCCTGTTTTGTTTGAACACCTTTTCTGGTTCCTGGGCCACCCGGAAGTTTATATTGTAATCCTTCCTGCTTTGGGGATCACTTCGGAAATTATCGCGACCAACTCCCGTAAACCAATTTTCGGTTACCGTGCGATGGTTGCCTCTATACTTGCGATTGCTTTCCTTTCAACCATTGTTTGGGGGCACCATATGTTCGTATCGGGTATGAACCCGTTCCTTGGTTCGGTATTTACCTTTACAACCTTGCTTATCGCGATCCCTTCCGCAGTAAAAGCCTTTAACTATATCACCACCTTATGGAAGGGTAACCTGCAGATGAACCCGGGAATGTTATTTTCGATCGGACTTGTTTCTACCTTCATCACCGGTGGTTTAACAGGGATTATCCTTGGGGATTCAACGCTGGATATTAATGTTCACGATACTTACTTTGTGGTTGCACACTTCCACCTGGTAATGGGTATTTCGGCCTTATACGGCTTGTTCGCCGGGGTTTATCACTGGTATCCAAAGATGTTCGGAAGAATGATGAACAAGAATATGGGGTATATACACTTCTGGGTAACTGCCGTTGGCGCATACGGGGTATTCTTCCCTATGCACTTTATTGGTATGGCCGGCCTTCCAAGAAGGTATTACACCAATACCGCTTTCCCATATTTTGATGACCTTGCCGATGTTAACGTGATCATTACCGTTTCGGCAATCATTACGGCTCTGGTACAGCTGGTATTTATCTACAATTTCTTCAGCTCGATGTTCTTCGGAAAAAAGGCTGTTCAAAACCCATGGAGGTCAAATACCCTGGAATGGACTACTCCCGTGGAGCACATCCACGGCAACTGGCCTGGGGCAATTCCTTCAGTGTATCGTTGGGCTTACGACTATAGTAAAACCAATGAAGACGGGAATTACGTAATTGCCGGGCAGGATTTCGTGCCGCAAACCGTTCCGCTTCAAAAAGATGAAGAAGAACTCAATCATTAGAATTAAGTTTTCATATTTCATACAAAAGCCTTTTCTTAACCGGAGAGGCTTTTTTCTTTTATCTTTGTTCGGAAGAAATTGCCGGAAGAAACACCTTTCCTGTATTAAAAAATAATGATGAACGAAAATCTTGATCCTACCGGGGAGAATTTTTCGCCGGAAGAATTTGATATTGAAAGAGCATTGCGTCCGCTTAATTTTGATGATTTTGCAGGTCAGGACCAGGTGCTTGAAAATCTGAAGGTTTTTGTTCAGGCGGCAAATTTACGGGGAGAAGCTTTAGACCATACCCTGTTCCATGGGCCTCCCGGACTGGGAAAAACCACGCTTGCCCATATCCTGGCAAATGAGCTTAACGTTAGCCTTAAAGTTACTTCGGGCCCGGTACTGGACAAACCGGGAGACCTTGCCGGTTTGCTTACCAATCTGGAAGAGCGGGATATACTTTTTATAGATGAAATTCACCGGTTAAGCCCGGTGGTAGAAGAATATCTGTATTCGGCAATGGAAGATTACCGTATAGATATTATGATTGAATCCGGTCCCAATGCCAGAACGGTTCAAATCAATCTCAATCCGTTCACGCTTGTTGGCGCCACCACAAGATCTGGCCTGCTTACTGCCCCCATGCGGGCAAGATTTGGTATTTCCAGCAGGTTGCAATATTATTCCACCGAGTTGCTTTCCGATATTGTACAACGCAGCTCCGATATTTTAAAGGTGCCCATTACTTTAGATGCGGCCGTAGAAATTGCGGGACGCAGCCGGGGCACTCCGCGTATTGCCAATGCGCTGCTTCGCAGGGTACGTGATTTTGCACAAATTAAAGGTAACGGGAAGATTGACCTGGAAATTTCAAAATACGGGCTAAAAGCGCTTAATGTAGACGCGCATGGGCTTGATGAAATGGATAATAAGATCCTCAGCACCATAATAGACAAATTTAAAGGCGGGCCGGTGGGAATCACTACTCTGGCCACAGCTGTTAGTGAAAGCGCCGAAACCATTGAAGAAGTATACGAGCCTTTTCTTATCCAGCAGGGATTTATTTACAGGACGCCGCGCGGTCGCGAAGTAACCGAGGCTGCCTATAAGCACCTTGGTAGGATAAAGGGGAATATCCAGGGCGGCCTTTTTTAAAATGATGCTCATTATTAAATGAATTAAAGGGATTGAGGCTAACAGACCTCACAGGTTTTTGAAACCTGTGAGGTCTTACTTGATTGAAGTTTTAAATCAGTCGCTGATTTCTCCTGTTCCAAGGGAAGAATGAATTCGGGCCGGAGGAGGTCAAATTCTAAAATGACCAGATGAAAAATAATATTCCAACAGTTTCCACTTTTCAGTTTCTTAAAAACGCCAATCGCATCCTGCGAAATCCCCTGCCTTTTCATCATGAGAATTTTGAAAAATTCGGCGATGTTTTCAGGATAAATGTGGGCTTCGGAAAAAAAATTATCTTTTGCCGGGATGCGCGTCTTGCGGAATATGTGCTTCAGAAGAACCAGAAAAATTATCATAAATCCGATATTCAGACCAAAGAAATGGCAAAATACATTGGCCATGGACTGCTGACTACCGATGGTGAGAAATGGCGAAAGCAACGGCGGATGATCCAGCCGGCCTTTCATAAAAAGAAGCTGACGTTGTTGTTGGAAACGGTGAATTCTGCCATAAAAGCCGAACTTGATAACATCTGGCCGGGTAAAAATATTGATGTTTTCCCGGTTTTTAACGACCTCGCTTTTCAAACCGTGGTGCAGTCGCTTTTTAGCGGCGCCGCCAATAAGGAAGAAATAGATCGCCTGCAGTACATTACCGAGGCCGCCCAGAAAATGCTGGTAAAGGAATTGCGCCAGCCGTTTAAAAGATGGTGGTTTCACCTAAGCGGGAAAATTAAACATCACCTGGAGCTAACAGAGGAAG
The DNA here is from genome assembly GCF_031846485.1 of Autumnicola tepida. Classification (NCBI taxonomy): domain Bacteria; kingdom Pseudomonadati; phylum Bacteroidota; class Flavobacteriia; order Flavobacteriales; family Flavobacteriaceae; genus Autumnicola; species Autumnicola tepida. Next base: position 62,864 of record NZ_JAVRHQ010000012.1, on the reverse strand, counting down.
CCCGGAATATCCTGAAAAAAATAGTTGCGGAACGTAAAAAAAGTGGCAAAAGATATGATGATTTGCTGGATATGTTGCTGGACGCGCGCTACGAAGATGGTAACGGTATGGATGAAGAACAGCTTATAGATGAAATCCTCATCTTATTTACCGCCGGCCACGAAACCACCTCTAACGCGCTTACCTTTATTGCTGAACTTTTGGCGAGGCACCCTGAAGAACAGGAAAAAGTTGCTGCGGAAGTAAAAAATGCCAGGGCCTCTTCTGAAAATCTTTTGGAGTTTTTGAAATCCTGCCCTTACACCGTGGCTGTAATCGAAGAATCCATGAGGTTGTACCCGCCGGTTTATTTTATTGACCGGGTGAATTTGGAAGAGGATGAATTTGAAGGTCTGCATATTCCAAAAGGCTCAAGTCTGCTCTTTTCTATTTTTGAGATCCACCGTCATAAATCGCATTGGAAAAGCCCCGAAAACTTCCAGCCGGAAAGGTTTTTGGAAGGCGGCAAGAAGCATGAGCCATTTTATTATCCGTTTGGGGCCGGCCCCAGGAAATGTATTGGCAACAATTTTGCAATGTACGAGATGGTTTTAACGGTTGCTGAGCTGGTTTCGCGTTACAGGATTTTGGCTGTTTCAGAAGAAATTGAAATTTTACCACTTATCACGCTGAAGCCAAAAAATGCCATTTTAAAGTTTGAACGCAGGTAAATAAGTATCTGAAGTGGGACTAAAATTTTACGGGAGTTATTATGAAATAACTTTTTAAATTATGGTATCTTAGAAGAAACAGTTTAGGTTAAATCTGGAAAAGTCAATTAGGGAACAAGAAAAATCCCGTAAAAAAATCCGCTTTATAAACTTTCAAATAAAAACTTTGGTAAAATAATTTACCAATTGAAAACACATAAATGTCCAAGATATAAGTGGATCATTTATAATAAATAAGATAATGCAATGGTAACGGTCATTAAAAAAGGCACTCCAATTAATAAAATGAAGAAGCTTTTAAATAGAGCTTTTTCCAAGACACCTAAGAAGAATATTAAAAAATATGCAGGTGTTCTGCAAACAGATATTGATCCTTTGGATTATCAGAAAAAAATGAGGGATGAATGGAAATAGACTGTTTGTTAATACAAATATTCTGTTGTATTACTTAAAAGGGAATGAAGAAGTAGTTGAATTAATTGCTGAGAACGATGTAATTGGATGTCTAATTTTTTTGATATAAAGCGATTGTTTTTGACAACTTATATATTTTGTAATTTCTCCGGCCTATCGAAAGTTTATCGTAAAATTTTAAGTGAAAGCACGGTGAAATTTTAGACTGTTTGAGCATGGCCTTTTATCTTTCTTTAGTTGACTTACAATGGCGAGTTTCTAAAATTTAGGTGCTGAACGAAAAATTTAGATAAACTTTCGTAAGCCTAGACTTTTTTGTTTCTTTTTTGGGCGATGCAAAAAAGAAAGAGTTCATATGAAATTATGTATTGAAATGAATTAAAATTTATTTAAGAAAGGATTGATTACTTTCAGATAGCAAATTCCTGCTCCGGAAATTTAACCTTAACTTTGCGCCGTGAATAATAAACGGCATAACACCGAATTAATTAAAGCCGAAGCCAAGCGCCTCGGCTTTCTTTCCTGTGGTATTTCCAAAGCTGAATTTCTTGAGGAGGAAGCACCGCGGCTGGAAGAATTTCTGAATAAAAACCGCCATGGCGAGATGCAGTGGATGGAAAACCATTTTGATAAGCGCCTGGACCCAACCAAATTGGTTCCCGGTTCAAAAAGTGTAATTTCCCTGCTGCTTAATTATTATCCGCACGAATTTCAGAATAAGGAATCTTATAAAATAAGCAAATATGCTTATGGCCGGGATTATCATTTCGTGATAAAGGATAAACTGAAGCGGCTGCTGACTTTCATGCAGGACGAAATTGGGGAAATAGAAGGCCGTGCTTTTGTAGATTCCGCCCCTGTTCTGGATAAAGCCTGGGCAGCCAGAAGCGGGCTCGGCTGGATTGGGAAAAATTCGAACCTGCTTTCCAAGCAAACCGGTTCCTTCTTTTTTATTGCTGAGCTTATCGTAGACCTCGAGCTGGAATACGATACCCCGGTTACCGATCACTGCGGCAGCTGTACCGCCTGCATCGATGCCTGCCCTACAGATGCCATTGTGGAACCGTACAAGGTTGATGGCAGCAAATGCATTTCCTATTTCACCATCGAACTGAAGGACGAGCTGCCAGCTTCCTACCAGGGCAAATTCGATGACTGGATGTTTGGCTGTGATGTATGCCAGGATGTTTGCCCCTGGAACCGTTTTTCAAAACCACATAACGAACCGCTTTTTAACCCACATCCGCAGCTGCTTGAAAATGATAAAAAAGACTGGGAAGAAATTACCCGAGAAACCTTTAATGAAATCTTTAAAAAGTCGGCAGTAAAAAGAACTAAATTTGAAGGCCTGCGCCGCAACCTTGAGTTCTTAAAGGATTAGGTTTAATCAACCTTCGAAGGTTTATGGATGTCAGGTGAACCTTTATATTCCAATAATGGTGTGAAAATCTCTAGATGCTAAGAAAAAGCAGGTGTGGTGTTTTCATTCAAAAGGTATAATGGCCTAGTGAAAGTTTAGCGTAAAATTTGATGCGAAAGAACCGTAAAATTTTAGGCTGTTTGAGCTAAACAAATTTTGCTATTTATTAAAATATAAATAGCGAGTTCCTAAAATTTAGGTTCTGAGCGAGAAATTTAGATAAACTTTCATAAGCCTAGATTTTTTTGATTACTTTTTTCATCAATGGAAAAAAGTAATAGAAGAAAGAAGTAAACTCAATTAATATCTTATAAACATTTTAAAATTTAAAATTAGTTATTGTGGGCAGGCTTTCTAACTTTGTAAGTCAGGTAAAAATATCATTATGGAGAACAAAGCAAGGAAGAGACGCGAAGCACTGGTTTATCACGCAAAACCAAAACCGGGAAAAATTGAAGTGGTGCCCACTAAAAAATACGCTACTCAAAGGGACCTTTCCCTTGCCTACTCTCCCGGCGTGGCAGAACCTTGCCTTGAGATAGAGAAAGATAAAGACAATGCCTACAAATATACCACCAAGGGCAACCTGGTGGCGGTTATTTCTAACGGGACAGCGGTGCTGGGTCTTGGCGATATAGGCCCCGAGGCTTCAAAACCGGTGATGGAAGGAAAAGGGCTTTTGTTTAAGATCTTTGCCGATATTGATGTTTTTGATATTGAAGTAGATACCAAAGATGTAGATAAATTCATTGAAACCGTGAAAAATATCGCGCCAACCTTTGGCGGGATCAACCTTGAAGATATTAAAGCTCCGGAAGCTTTTGAGATCGAACAGCGTTTAAAAGCAGAGCTGGACATCCCGGTGATGCATGACGACCAGCATGGAACGGCTATTATCTCGGCGGCAGCGCTCCTTAATGCGCTGGAACTCGCTAAAAAGAAAATAGAAAAGGTGAAAATAGTGGTAAGCGGCGCCGGAGCCGCGGCGGTTTCCTGTACCAAATTGTATAAGTCTTTTGGCGCGAAAGCCGAAAATATCGTGATGCTGGACAGTAAAGGCGTTATTCGCAAAGACCGTCCAAACCTTTCAGAAGAAAAAGTAGAGTTTGCTACAGAGCGAAAAATTGATACCCTGGCAGAAGCGATGAAAGATGCCGATGTGTTCATAGGGCTTTCCATTGCCGATATTGTTTCTCCCGAAATGCTGAAAAGCATGGCCAAAAAACCAATTGTTTTTGCAATGGCCAATCCAAATCCCGAGATCGATTACCAGCTGGCTATGGATACGCGGGACGATATTATTATGGCTACCGGAAGGAGCGATCATCCAAACCAGGTAAATAACGTGCTGGGCTTCCCATTTATCTTTAGGGGCGCGCTGGATGTGCGGGCAACAAAGATCAACGAAGAGATGAAAATGGCCGCGGTAAAAGCCCTGGCTGAACTTGCCAAAGAGGCTGTGCCAGAACAGGTAAACATTGCCTACGGGGAAACCCGTCTTAATTTCGGGGCAGATTATATAATTCCCAAGCCGTTCGACCCGCGATTAATAGCCAAAGTTCCGCCGGCGGTGGCTATGGCCGCCATGCAAAGCGGGGTTGCCAGGGAGCCTATTCAGGACTGGCAAAAATATGAAGACGAGTTGCTGGAGCGTATGGGCAACGAGAATAAAATTACGCGACTTCTTATAAACAGGGCCAAAATCAACCCAAAGCGTATTGTTTATGCTGAAGCAGATCACCTTGATGTGTTAAAGGCTGCCCAGATTGTGAAAGATGAAGGTATCGGTATTCCAATCCTTTTGGGAAGAAGGGAAGTGATAGAAGAGCTCATGCGGGAAATCGATTTTGATGCTTCCGATGTGGAGATTATCGATCCTATTTCTGATGAGGAAGCAGAACACAGGAAAGCTTACGCCCAGGTGTACTGGAAAACCAGGAGCAGGAATGGCGTTACACTTTACGACGCGGAAAAACTGATGCGGGAACGCAATTATTTCGCGGCCATGATGGTGAACGAAGGGGATGCCGATGCATTGCTTTCAGGTTATTCCAGGGCTTATCCTACTGTTGTGAAGCCAATGCTGGAGCTAATAGGTATGGCCAAAGGTGTTAGCCGGGTAGCCGCCACCAATGTAATGAATACCGCGCGGGGGCCGTTATTTATAAGCGATACCTCCATAAATATAGATCCTTCGGCAAAAGACCTGGCTAAAATTGCCCAAATGACAGCCCGTACGGTGCAGCTGTTTGGAATGGACCCGGTTGTAGCCATGATCTCTTACGCCAATTTTGGCTCTTCAAAAGATCCGCGTGCGAAAAAGGTGAAAGAAGCGGTGTCTTATCTTCACCGTTTTCATCCTGAACTTAGCGTGGACGGCGAACTACAAACAGATTTTGCGTTGAACAGGGAAATGCTGCAGGGAAAGTTCCCATTTTCCAAACTTGCCGGCAAAAAGGTAAATACCCTTATTTATCCTAACCTCGATTCGGCCAACAGCACCTATAAATTAATCAAAGAGCTGAACAATGTAGATTCCATCGGGCCTATTATGATGGGCATGAAAAAACCGGTTCATATTCTTCAGTTAGGCGCAAGCGTAGAGGAGATGGTAAACATGTCTGCAGTGGCGGTGGTAGACGCCCAGGAAAAGGAAAAGCGCCTCAAGAAACAATAACGAAATGAGGCATTTAATAACATAGAAGCCGTTTTGGCCTTTGCTTTATTTTATTACTTTTGGGCTTTAACTTTCTGTTAACGCATGATCCATCATTTAAAGGGGCAGCTTATTGAAAAAAATCCTACCCATGTCGTTATTGAATGCGGCGGGGTGGGCTATTTTGTTCATATTTCCCTACATACATTTTCGCTTATTCAGGATAATGAAGCCATAAGCCTTTTTACCCATTTGCAGGTAAAGGAAGATTCCCATACCCTTTTCGGCTTTAAGGAAAAATCTGAAAGGCAAATTTTTCGTCTTCTCATATCAGTTTCCGGTGTTGGGGCCAGTACGGCCAGGACCATGCTGTCCTCCCTGGAGCCAGGCCAGATAAAGGATGCTATTGCTACGGGAGATGCGGCCACTATACAAAGCATTAAGGGAATAGGGGCCAAAACCGCGCAAAGGGTAATTTTAGACCTTAAAGATAAAATTCTTAAAGTTTTTGGCGAGGACGAAGTTTTTGTATCTGCAAACAATACTCACAAGGAAGAAGCGTTATCTGCACTGGAAACCCTTGGTTTTGCCCGAAAACAAGCTGAAAAGGTCATCGATAAAATTTTGAAGGAGAACCACGCCCCAACCGTTGAGTCTCTGATAAAACAGGCGCTTAAAAATCTATAACTACTTTGAAGAACAATTACTTGCAATTGCCAACATCGGGATGGTCTACCTTAGTGTTGCTATTGGTAATTTCTTTTAACCTCTCTGCCCAGGAAGAGGAGCAAACTCCGCAGGATAGTACGCAAACAGGTTATGTTCTGGGGGAAATTTCGCTGCCCGATCCCGAAAGCATTGTTACGAAGTATGAATACGATCCTGTTTTAGACCGGTACATTTACAGGCGCAGCCTTGGCGAGATCAATTTTTCGCTGCCCCTTATCCTTACTCCTCAGGAATATGAAGACCTGGTGCTGAAGGAGGAAATGCAGAATTATTTTAAGCTGAAAAATGATGCCCTTGCCGGCAATAAAGAAGGTGCAGAAGAAATTCAGAGAGATTTGCTGCCGGACTTTTATGTTAACAACAACTTTTTTGAAAGCGTTTTTGGCGGAACCGAAATCGACATTGTGCCGCAGGGAACGGTAGAGATGGACCTTGGCCTGCTATATACCAAACAGGATAACCCTGCTTTTTCCCCGCGTAACCGGAGCAACCTTAGTTTTGATTTTGACCAGCGGATAAGCCTGAGCCTCATGGGCCAGATTGGGAAAAGATTAGGAGTGACCGCTAATTATGATACCGAGTCTACCTTCGATTTTCAAAATCAGTTAAAGCTGGAATACACCCCAACTGAAGATGATATTGTAAGAAAAATTGAGGTGGGTAATGTTAACATGCCGCTTAATTCAGCTTTAATACAGGGCGCGCAGAGCCTTTTTGGATTTAAAACTGAACTGCAATTTGGAAAAACAACCATCACCGGGGTTTTTTCTGAACAAAAATCGGAGCGGCGCACGGTAAATGTGGAAGGCGGCGCTACGGTTGAAGATTTTGAGCGTTTTATTTTGGATTACGATCAGGACAGGCATTTTTTCCTGGCACATTACTTTAGGGATCATTATGATGAGGCGCTGGAAAATTACCCTTTTATCAATACCAATATCCAGATAAAACGTATCCAGGTGTGGGTGACCAACCGCACCAATAATGTGCAAAACCTTCAGGATACCCGTAATATTGTAGGGATACAGGATATGGGAGAAACCAATGTGCCTGGTAATATTGGCCTTTCTGGGGTGCCCGCCGGGTTTTTTAATGTGCCGCCCGGAGCTTTCCCCGATAACGATAATAACGATTTCAATCCTTTTGGGATTACAGGAACTTCCCAGTCTATACTTACCCCGGCAATACGAGATGTTGCCACGGTAGAACAGGGATTTGGCGGAGTGAACGTTTCCGAAGGCACCGATTATGTGAAGCTGGAAAATGCGCGGCAGCTAAAACCTAATGAATTTACCCTGAACACCCAGCTTGGCTATATTTCCCTTAATCAAAGGCTGAGCAATGACGAGGTTCTGGCGGTGGCTTTTCAGTATACCGTGAACGGAGAGGTTTACCAGGTGGGAGAATTTGCCAACGATGGTGTGAATGCCACAGGAGATATCAGCGTGAATGACGATCCTAATGCCAACCCCCGCTCTAACCGCAACCTGGTGGTAAAATTGCTGAAGAGTACCATTACCAACGTAAATGAGCCAATCTGGGACCTTATGATGAAAAACATCTACAGTCTTGGGGGTTATCAGCTGGAGCGGGAAGATTTCAGGATGAATATTTTATACACAGATCCCCAGCCGTTAAATTACATCAAACCGGCTGCCAATGCTTCGGTTCCTTTGCCTGAAGATGTACAGGAAACACCTTTGCTCAGGGTTTTCAGGCTGGACAAGCTTAATACGAATGGCGACCCGATAAACGGCGGGGATGGTTTTTTTGATTATGTGCCGGGAATCACCATAGACCCCGAAAATGGGAATATTATCTTTACCACCGTAGAGCCTTTTGGAGAATATTTGTTCAACAAACTGGATGTAACCCCCAATAACGGGAACGAACTTTATGATGTGCTTTCCACCTGGAACGAAAATCAGCAAAAATACGTGTTCCGGGCACTTTACCGTACTACAAAGACCCAGGCAGAGCAGGAAGAGGCCGATAAAAATAAGTTCCAGTTAAAAGGCCGTTATACTTCAGGGGAGATTGAAGGGATTCCTATTGGTTTTAACCTGCCACAGGGTTCTGTTACGGTTACCGCCGGCGGCCGTGTACTTCAGGAAGGGGTAGATTATGTGGTGAATTACGAGCTGGGAAGGGTGCAGATATTAGACGAAGCCTTGCTGGCTTCAGATATTCCCATTCAGGTAAATACTGAAAATAATGCGCTTTTTGGCCAGCAAACCAAGCGTTTTACAGGAATTAATGTGGAGCACCTCATCAATGAAAATTTTCTGGTGGGCGGGACTTTTCTTAACCTGAAGGAGAAACCACTCACCCAAAAATCCAGTTACAGCTACGAGCCTATCAATAACACCATTTTAGGCCTTAACCTTAATTATTCTACGGAAGTTCCTTTTTTAACAAGGCTGGTGAATAAATTGCCAAATGTAGATACCGATGTGAAATCCAATCTTTCCATTCGCGGGGAATTTGCCTATCTGCTGCCCGGGGCGCCAAATGCCAGCGATTTTGAAGGAGAAGTAACCACTTATGTAGACGATTTTGAAGCTTCCCAGACTTCTATAGACATTAACTCCCCCTTAAACTGGGAGCTTTCCAGTGTACCACTTGGTTTTGGAGGAGAACTTGCCAACGGCGCGATAGAATATGGCTACAAAAGGGCAAAAATGGCCTGGTACACCATAGACCCCATTTTCTACAGCAGCAACAGGCCGGATGGGATAAGCGATGCCGATTTATCCGACTTCAGGACCAGGCGGGTGGCGCTAAGCGAAATTTTTCCAAATACCGATGTGGTGCAGGGGCAGCCACAGGTGCTGTACACTATGGATGTTTCCTACTTTCCGGAGCAGCGTGGTTCCTACAATTACAATCCTGCGGCTGCCGGCACGGGCACTTTGCCCAATCCGCAGGGGAATTTCGGCGGAATTATGCGCGGCATCAACACCACCAATTTTGAACAATCCAACGTAGAATTCATAGAATTCTGGGTCATGGATCCTTATATCTATGCTGAAAACAGGAACAATTCCGGTGGGAATATTGTTTTCAACTTAGGGAATATTTCCGAAGATGTGTTGAAAGACGGGAGAAAACAATATGAGAACGGCCTTGCTGAAGATGGCGGTGCCGAAAATGCAATTCAGACCAATTTCGCGAAAGTCCCTGCAGACCAGTCGCTGGTTTATGCTTTTGATTCTGAAGGCCAGGCCCGCATCAATCAGGATGCCGGATATGACGGACTTTTAGATGCTGCCGAAGCAGAATTTTTCCCTGAATTTGCCGGCACCGGGGACCCTTCCGCAGATAACTACGAATACTTCCTGAACACTGAGGGAGGGATTGTGGAAAGGTACCTTAATTACAACAATCCTCAGGGCAACTCCCCTACAAACGTGGGAAATACCAACCGTGGGAACACCACCCTTCCAACTACCGAAGATATCAACAGGGATAATACCATGAATACGATAAACAGTTATTTTGAGTATGAAGTTCCCTTTTTTCCCGGTATGGGCATTGCCAACAACCAGTACATTACCGATGTGCGGGAAATTACCACTACCATGCGTAACGGGCAGGATTTGCCGGTAAGATGGCTTCAGTTTAAAATTCCTATTTATGAGCCCACCGAAGCATTGGGAGGTATAGCCGATTTTCGTTCCATCCGGTTCATGAGGATGTACCTTACCGGTTTTGAAGACCCCACATACCTTAGGTTTGGGACTATGGACCTGGTGAGGGGAGATTACAGGAGATATACTCAAAGCCTGAATGAAGAAAGCCCGGCCCCGGCCAATTCGAACACGCTTTTTGAAGTGGCCGCGGTAAATATTGAGGAAAACGAGAACCGGGAGCCGGTGCCGTATGTCCTGCCGCCCAGGGTAATTCGCGAGGAGCTGTATGAAGGAAATACCAATATCAGGCAAAACGAACAATCGCTTCTTATAAGGGTTTGCGACCTGGAGCCCCAGGACGCCCGTGCGGTGTACAAAAATTTTCAGCTGGATATGCGGCAGTATGAAAGGCTGGAAATGTTTCTTCATGCGGAATCATTTTTAGGCGAAATTCCTTTAAAAGATGGGCAGCTGGTGGCTTTTATAAGAATGGGAACCGATTTTACTGAGAATTATTATCAAATTGAAGTGCCTTTGTCCCCTACGCAATTTGATGCCGTTACTGCGGAAGAAATCTGGCCGGAGGTGAATAAGCTGGATTTATCTTTTGATTTGCTGCAGAAGGTGAAAACTGCAGTTTTAGGTGACCCTTCTTTAAATACTACTGAAGTTCACTTTTTTACTGAAGACGTACAGTTGACTGATGAAGAAGCCGATTATGAAGCGGGAAGGCTGCGCATTGGAATAAAAGGAAACCCGAGTTTTGGAAATATTCGAATGCTTATGCTGGGTGTTAAAAACGGTACGGGTGCGCAGGCAGTGCAGGATTTATGTGGGGAGGTATGGTTTAACGAATTGCGGCTTTCAGGATTAAATAATGAAGGCGGCTGGGCAGGAATAGTGAATATGGACACCAACCTGGCCGATTTTGCCAATGTTTCGGCCACCGGGAGAAGGAGCACCGTGGGGTTTGGATCTATAGAACAGGGGCCAAACCAGCGCAGCAGGGAAGACTTGCAGCAGTACGATGTGGTGACCAATGTAAATGTTGGGCAGGTGCTGCCGGTACAGTGGGGGGTAAAAATCCCGTTTAATTACAGCAGGGGGGAAGAACTGATTACTCCAAAATATGATCAGGAATATCTAGATCTGGAGCTGGATACAAGGCTTGCTGCTATCGAAAACGCGGCAGAGAGGGAACGGGTGAAGCAACAGTCGCAAAGCTATACCAAACGGGAGAGTATTAATGTAATCGGCTTGCGGAAAGAACGGAGGGGAGATGCCAAACCCATGCCTTATGACATTGAGAATTTTGCTTTTTCAACTTCCTATAATCAGATAGACCACCGGGATTTCGAAATTGAAGAGGGGCTGGACAAAAATGTTAGAGTGGGAGGAACGTATGAGTTCAATTTTGTTCCTAAGGAAGTAGAACCTTTCAAAAATATTGCGGTTTTGGACAGCAGCGATTATTTTAATCCGTTAAAAGATTTCAACTTTAACCTGTTGCCGTCAAACATTAATGCCAGCGCTACAATTTTCAGGCAGTACAACGCGCAAAAATTTCGTTCCCTGGAGCTTTCCGACGAAGATATTGGAATTCCAACCCTTTACCAGCGCAATTACCTTTTCGACTGGCAGTACGGTATTAATTATAATCTTACCAGGTCGCTTAGCTTTAACTTTAATGCCTCCAACAACAGGATTGTAAGGAATTATATAAATGATGAAGGATTTGTAGACAACAGCATTGGGCTTTGGGATGATTTCTTCAGTATTGGGGAACCTAATTTGCATTATCAAAGCTTGCAGGTAAATTATGATCTGCCCCTGGATAAAATCCCTGCCCTTAGTTTTGTTAAGGCTACCTATACCTATACAGGGGATTTCCAGTGGCAACGTGGTTCTAAAATTTTTGAAGATCTTGAAGGGATTCCCGATATAGGAAACAGTGTTCAGAATTCAAATTCTCACCAGCTAAATGCTAATCTTAGCCTGCAGAAGTTATATGACTATGTCGGCCTTGTAGAAAAGAAAAAAAATACTGCAAAGCGGAGCATAAGGGAACGAAGTGCCGGGGTGCCCACTCCCGATGCCGCGCGCGATCCCCGCCAGCAAAAGCCGGAACAGGAACAGCAGAAGGTAAAAGGCCATGAAGCCTGGAACACCTTTATAAACATTGCCACGGCTATAAAGACGATCCAGGTAAATTACCGCGAGAATCAGGGAATATTTCTTCCGGGGTATACGCAGAGTATCGGTTTTATGGGAACTTTAAAACCTACCACAGGATTTACTTTTGGATTTCAGGATGATGTAAGGTACATGGCTGCCCGTAAAGGCTGGCTTACCTTGTACCAGGAATTTAACCAGCAATATTCTTCCGTAAAAAACAGGCAGCTGGATATACAGTCTTCGGTAAGCCTGTTGCCAGATTTAACCATAGATATTAGTGCGAGAAGGGCTTATGCTGAAACTTTTACTGAAAACTATAAGGTAAATCCGCAAACTCTGGAATACCAGCCTTTAACTCCTTATACCTACGGAAATTTCAGTATTTCCACATTGCTTATTGGAACTGCCTTTAATCAGAGCGATGAGCAGTCGTCGGCGAATTTTGAAACTTTTAGGGAAAACAGGCTGGAAGTTGCAAGGCGCCTGGCGCAGGAGCGAGGACTGGATCCCAATGATGTTGATGAGGAAGGTTATCCGCTGGGAATTGGCAAAACCAATCAGGCAGTTTTGTTGCCGGCATTTCTCGCCGCCTATTCCGGAGCAGACGCGGGAGATGTAGATTTAGGAGCCTTTAGAAGTTTCCCGCTGCCTAACTGGGCAATAAAGTACACCGGGCTCATGAGGCTGGAATGGTTTAGGGATACCTTCAGAAGATTTTCCATGAGCCACGGCTACCAGGCCGATTATACTATTAATCAGTTCCAGACAAATTTGGATTATGATCCTGATAATATTGCGGAAATTAACCAGGCAGGAGATTTTAAAAATCCAATGCTTTTCTCTAACGTGGTATTAACAGAATTGTTTACTCCGCTCATCAGGGTGGATTTTGAAACCAAAGATGCTATCCAGGTTTTAGCCGAAATTCAAAAAGACCGTGCCCTTTCCTTCAGTTTTGATAACAATCTCCTCACTGAAGTGCAGGGAAATGAGTACACTCTTGGTTTGGGTTACAGGATCAGGGACCTTAAGATCGCCACCAAATTCGGCGGGCGTAACCGCATTTTGAGCAGCGACCTTATTATTAAGGGGGATCTTTCCCTTCGGAAAAATAAAACCATTATTCGTTACCTCGATCTGGAAGACAGCCAGGTGGTGGCGGGGCAGGATATCTGGGCCATAGGCTTTACGGCAGATTATGCCTTAAGCAGAAACCTTACCGCACTGTTTTATTATGAGCATAATTTTTCTGATTATGCTGTTTCTACTGCTTTTCCGCAAACCACTATTCGTTCAGGAATAACTTTAAGATATAATTTTGGAAATTAAGTATTGGGCGGTTTGAACAATTGCGGTAAAAAATTAACTTTGCGCATATAAAATCAAGCTATGAACATTCCACAAGAATTAAAGTACACCAAAGACCACGAGTGGGTGAAGGTTGAAGGAGACGTTGCAACTGTAGGGGTAACCGATTTTGCACAGGGGGAACTTGGAGATATTGTTTATGTTGAGGTTGAGACGGTAGACGAGACTTTAGACAGGGAAGAGGTTTTTGGAACGGTAGAGGCGGTAAAAACAGTATCGGATCTTTTTGCGCCGCTTTCCGGGGAAATAGTTGAATTCAATACCAGTCTTGAGGACGAGCCGGAAAAGGTGAATAACGATCCTTATGGCGAAGGATGGATGGTAAAGATTAAATTTACCGATGCTTCTGAACTGGACGATTTGCTTTCAGCAAAGGAATATAAAGAGATAGTTGGTAGCTAGGATTTCACTTTTAGCTTCGGGTGTCTATACCATAGCCCTTACCTATTTTTCCCTTATCCATTTGGGAAAGATAAGTGTGGGCTCTTTTAATCCCACCGATAAAATGCTGCATGCAACCGCTTACTTCCTTCTGGTAAGCATGTGGAAGCTTTACTTTATTATTTCTTCCAGGGATAGAGTTAATTACAAAGCAAATTTATTTTGGATTTCAGGACTTAGCATTCTCTTTGGTATGTTAATTGAGGTTCTTCAGGGAACCCTCACCAGCTACAGGGATCCCGATTGGTTCGATATTTTGGCCAATTCAACTGGTGTTTTACTTGCTGTCTTAATCTTTTTCCTTCTCCAGGGACCTTTACAGAGATTAAGGCGGAAGATAGACTAGTGCATATAACCAAATATTCCAATCTTATGAAACCCAAGAAAAATCCAAAGGCTGATCTAAGCCGTAAATGGGTATTGTTCCTGCAAATAGGGCTTATCCTCGTTTTACTATTAACATTTAATGCTATTGAATGGAAAACTTATACTTCAGAAAAAGACGGTGAAAAGTCTTTAGGAATGAAATTTGATACTTTTGAACTGGAGGAGACTCCGCCAGTAGTGACGATTAAACAGGAACTACCCGAACCTTTGCCAAAGGTGCCTCAGGAACCGGTTCAGGATAAGTATAAAACAACAGATGATGAGGATTCTGAGCCTGAAGATGATATGAAACCAACTGAAGTTGAACCTGCAGATCTTTCAGTTTTACCAGAAGTTGGAGATATTGAAGACCCGGATACTGAGGAGCCGGTTGAAAAGGTTCCTTTTGAAGTGATCGAGTTTGTGCCCATTTACCCTGGTTGTGAAAAACTGAATGATAATGCGGCTCGTAAAAGCTGTATGAGTTCAAAAATCAGTAACTTTATTAACCGTGAGTTTGATACCTCTTTAGGTGCAAAACTGGGGTTGAGCGGGATTAACCTGGTAATTGTTCAGTTTGTAATCAACGAAAACGGTAAAGTTGAACAAATACAAACACGTGCGCCTCATCCTGCACTGGAAGAAGAGGCGCAGCGGGTGATTGAGAAATTACCGGTGATGCAACCTGGAAAACAACGGGGCGAAGCTGTTCCTGTTTCCTATAGCATCCCGATCCGCTTTAAGGTGCAGGATTAACATTAACTTTCTAATTTCGGGGAAGAGAATTTTTTAAATAGTTTATTCTTCGGGATTAGTTTAGTTTTTTAGAAAAAATATTTATTTTAGCAATTCTTATTAATTAATAACCATGGAACCTAAGAAAAATCCAAAAGCAGATTTAGGCAGAAGAAGTGTTCTTTTCCTTCAATTAGGGCTGATATTAGTTCTTTTTATTACCTGGCAGGCCATAGAATGGAAAACCTATGACAGGGAAGATATTGATATAGGCCAGGTAAATATGGACGCTCTTGATGACGAAGAAGTACCAATTACAGAAATCCAGAATACACCACCTCCACCGCCACCACCGCCACCAGCACCGGAAATTATTGAGGTAGTGGAAGATGAGGAAGAAGTAGAAGAGGATGAGATCCAGTCTACAGAAACCAGCCTTGATGAGATCGTGGAAGTAGAGGAAGTTGTTGAGGCTCCTGTAGAAGAAGAGATTGATGATGTTCCTTTCGCGGTTATTGAAGATGTGCCAATCTTCCCTGGTTGTGAAGGTTTAAGCAACAACGATCAGCGTAAGCAATGTATGAGTGAAAAAATTAGTCAGTTTGTAAACCGAAATTTTGACAAGGATCTTGGTGGAGAACTTGGACTTTCCGGAATTAACCGGGTTATCGTTCAGTTTAAGATCGATAAAAACGGTAAGATTACTGAAATTCGTTCCCGTGCTCCCCACCCTAGGCTGGAGCAGGAAGCGGCAAGGGTAATTGGTAAACTGCCAAGCATGCAGCCCGGTAAGCAGCGTGGAAAAGCGGTAGGGGTAATGTACTCTTTGCCAATTGTATTCCAGGTTCAGGACTAGTTTTTACAAGCTATAAAGAATTGAAAATCCCGGTTTTAGCCGGGATTTTTTATTTTCCAAAAGTAAGACTATTAAAAAAAATGTATATTTCGCCGGTCTAATCTAATCGCCCCATAGATTTATGAAGTATATTGTACTTCTTTCGGTTTTGCTCCTATCCACTTCCGTTCTTAGCCAGGAAAACCTTAGTGGTTCTGAAATTCCTCCAATGTTCCCCCAATGTGCAAGTGTCAGTTTTCAGCAGCGTTCGCTGTGTTTCAGGAGTACGCTTAAAAACCTGGTTGTAGACAATTTTCAGGTGCCAAAAATGCTAGAGGAAAAGACTTATGAAGGGACTATGGTTGTCCTTTTTGAGGTCAACAGGCAAGGCAGGTTTGAAATTATATATATTGATGCGGCTTATAATGAGCTAAAGGAAGAGATGAGCAGGGTTTTTAAAAGCCTGCCCGAGGTGCAGCCGGCTACCTATAATGGGAGGCCTACTTACATGCAGTTTAGGATGCCGGTAAAAATTCCGTTGGAAAAAAATACTGAACCCACTGTTGTAACCATTGGGGAGGAACCTTCTGAAAAAGATTTGCCTTTAGCTAAGGAAGAGAAGATAGTTGAAGAAGAGCCTGATGTATTTAATGAATACGATTTGATTAAGCCAGTCGAATTTACGCATCCTGAGCTGGAGAGTGACCTTAATATTCCTCTTTCTCATGAGATGTACACTCGTTTTGATGCCGAATTAAACAGGATTGGAACAAACACCCATACCGCTTCCAAGCCTTTTTTATATTCTGAAGTTGCTCCCTATTATGATTTTAAAGCAGAACAGGAAAAGCTCCTGAAGAATACTTCCACCTGGGCGGGTAGAAAATTATGGAACGAGCATCTGGTGCAGTTCCAAACCAAAGATTACTGGTTTACCATAGATTTTGGGCTGGACCTTCAAATTGGTAAAGATTTTCAGCAAAACGCATATGACTTTACTTATAATAATTCCAGGATGGCCATTCTTAACGGAGGTTTAGGCGGTAATTTAAATTTTTATGCTGTCGCTTACGAGAACCAGGGCCGTTTTGCTGAGTATTATAATTTTTATGCTGAATCTATTCGGCCAGATGGTGGGGATCCGGCAATTATTCCCGGCAGGGGAATTGCAAAACCTTTTATGAATGGTGGCTACGATTACCCGGTTGCTGAAGGTTATCTCTCTTATTCCCCCAGTAAATATTTTAATCTTCAGCTTGGGCACGGGAAAACTTTTATAGGAGATGGCTACCGGTCTTTATTGATGAGTGATGTTGCTTCTCCTTACCCGTTTTTCAGGCTTTCCACCAGCTTCTGGAAATTAAAATATACCAACACCTGGATGTCTTTAAGGGATGTTCGGCCCGAAGTTACTGCAGATGGTTCCTTCAGGACTAAATATATGGCCAACCACTATTTAAGCCTTAACCTGGCAAAGCGCCTAAATATTGGCCTTTTTGAATCTGTGGTCTGGCAAAATGACAATGACCGGGGTTTCGATCTTAATTACCTGAATCCTGTTATTTTTTACCGTGCTATAGAATTTGCCACGGGAGCGCGGGGAGGAAACGCTATTCTTGGTCTTACTGCTAAATACAAGTGGAGCAATCAGGTAAACATGTATGGGCAGTGGGTGATTGATGAATTTTCTTCGGGGGATGTTTTTGGGACTTCCCAAAGCTGGAAAAATAAAATGGGCTACCAAATTGGAGTGAAATATTATGATGCCTTTAATATTCCTAATCTCTTTTTGCAGGCAGAGTATAACCAGGTGCGGCCTTACACCTATTCCCACAATAAAGAAGTAGTGCTTAATTACGGGCATAACAACCAGCCTATGGCTCATTTGTGGGGCGCGAATTTCAGGGAGATCATTGCAATTGCCCGGTATAAAAAGGAACGCTTGTATGGGAACGCCAAATTTATCTACGGGAAAAGAGGATTTGATTTTAATGATGGAAATGATGCTTTTTCCTACGGTGGCGATATCTACCGCAGTTATAACGAAAGGCCTTTTGATACTGGTGTTAAAATCGGGCAGGGGAATACCGCTAACTCTTTCTTTACTGAACTTGAAGCAGGATATATTATTAACCCCGCGACAAATTTAAAGTTCTACGGAAGTTTTATCTACAGAAACCTGGATACACAGGTAAAAACCCCTCTTCATTTTGATAATTCCACCACCTGGCTGAATTTTGGAATCAGGACCGATATTTTTAATTGGTATTATGATTATTAGGGAATAATTCCTCCTGAAAATTAACATTTTTCGACCCTTGCCAAAACCTAATTAAGGAGTATCTTTGCGCCAATTGAAAAATGCCCTTTTTGAGCAACGCGCGTACACATACTTCCTCTGTTTCGGTACTATCAGATTTTAAAGAAATTACAAAAATGCGGCTGGCGATAAGCGTAGTGTTTTCGTCTGTTGCAGGTTATTTTCTGGGTGCTGAAGTCATAGATTTTGTGACCGTGCTGCTGCTCTCCATTGGAGGTTATCTTATGGTTGGGGCGTCTAATGCTTACAACCAGATTATCGAGCGGGATTTAGATGCGTTGATGGATCGCACCAAAAACCGGCCGCTTCCGGCCGGGCGAATGTCTGTTACCACAGCTTTTACCATTGCCAGTGTTTTTACTATTCTGGGGTTGATTGTACTTTACATCATCAATCCTAAAACAGCTATGTTTGGGGCTATAAGTATTTTTCTTTATGTGAGTGTTTACACGCCTTTAAAAACAAAAACGCCGCTATCGGTTTTCGTTGGTGCTTTTCCGGGGGCAATTCCCTTTATGCTGGGCTGGGTTGCTGCTACAGGAGATTTTAGTATTGAACCGGGCACCCTTTTTATGCTTCAGTTTTTCTGGCAGTTTCCCCATTTTTGGGCGATAGGCTGGTGGTTGTACGACGACTATAAAAAAGGTGGTTTTTTTATGCTCCCAACGGGAAAAAGGGATAAAGGAACCGCGGTGCAGGTGGTGTTGTACAGTATCTGGACAGTGCTTGTTTCTTTAATTCCTGCTTTTGGGGTTACCGGAAGGCTCTATCTTACGCCGATTGCTGCAGGGTTTATCCTGCTGCTGGGATTGGGAATGCTCTACTACGCCTTCAGGTTGTACAAACAAAGAACAGCCCAGGCAGCCAAAAAGTTGATGTTTGCCAGTGTTTCCTATATCACACTGCTTCAGATAATATATGTTTTAGATAAATTTTTAAGACAATGGATTTAACAGAAGGATCAGAGAATAATAAACACAGCCGGGCAAAAAAAATGATGCTTTGGTTTGGTATTATAAGTATGGTGATGATGTTCGCCGGGCTTACCAGTGCCTATGTTGTTAGCAAAACCCGCCCGGACTGGCTTACCGAATTTGAAATGCCACAGGCTTTTTTATGGAGTACCCTTACCATTGCTGCCAGCAGTATCACCTTTTTCCTGGCAAGAACCAGCATAGCCAAAGGAAAACGTAAGAATGGCAGTGCTTTGCTTATAGGAACCCTTGTTTTGGCTATTTTGTTTGTGGTTTTTCAGTTTAAGGGTTTTACAGATATTGTGTCTATGGGGTATTACTTTACAGGCAGCGAAAGCAATATAACAACTTCCTTTATTTATATCCTTGTGGTGGCCCATCTTGCCCATCTGGCGGCGGGTTTAATAGTGCTTCTTGTTGTAATTTATAACCATTTTAAACAACGCTATCACAAAGGTCAAATGCTTGGAATAGAGCTGGGTGCGACTTTCTGGCATTTTGTAGACTTTCTGTGGATTTACCTGTTTGTGTTTTTATATTTCTTTAGATAATAAAAATGCGTATTTTTGCCGCATTACTAAAATTAAAATTCTTCTATGGAAGCTACTGTTGTTAGAACAGGCACCGAGGGTAAAACCTGGGGTGGTGGCAATGAGCCGCTTGGTGCTAGCTATGGGAAAATGATGATGTGGTTCTTCATCCTTTCCGATGCACTTACATTCTCAGGATTTTTAGCCGCTTATGGTTTCTCCCGATTTAAATTTGCCGATATATGGCCTATTGCAGATGAGGTGTTTAACCACTTCCCATTTTTACACGGGGTAGATGCTCCCATGTACTACGTGGCATTAATGACTTTTATTCTTATCTTTTCTTCTGTAACCATGGTGCTTGCCGTAGATGCGGGCCACCATATGAAAAAAGGAAAAGTTACTTTTTATATGCTGCTTACCATTCTTGGAGGGCTTATTTTCGTCGGTTCCCAGGCATGGGAATGGTCAAATTTCATCAGTGGGGAATACGGTGCGGTAACTACAACAGGTGGCAATATTTTGCAGATTGTAGATGGCGATGGGGAAAGGGTTGCCCTGGAAGAAATTGCCATAGACAGGGCTTCGGCGAGAATAGAGCATAATGAAAATGAGGGGGTTTGGTTTGAAGAAGGTCCTGGTTTGCCTACTTATTCCCTGGAAGAAGTGCAGGCAGGTTTTATGGCAAATGACAATTTGCTTATAAGAACAGGAAATATTGGTGAAGATGGTGAAAAGATTATCCTTTCCCGTGAAGAATCTTTAGAGAAAATGGCAACCGAAGCTATAGGTGTGGTAGAAGGAGCAAATCTTTCTCATAACGAATACGGCCCGCCACTTTTTGCAGATTTCTTTTTCTTTATTACAGGATTTCACGGTTTCCACGTATTCTCAGGGGTGGTGATCAACATTATAATCTTTTTTAATGTGGTCCTTGGAACATATGAGCGCCGTGGAACTTATGAAATGGTGGAGAAAGTTGGTCTTTACTGGCACTTTGTAGATTTGGTTTGGGTATTTGTA
Organism: Autumnicola tepida; assembly: GCF_031846485.1. Classification (NCBI taxonomy): domain Bacteria; kingdom Pseudomonadati; phylum Bacteroidota; class Flavobacteriia; order Flavobacteriales; family Flavobacteriaceae; genus Autumnicola; species Autumnicola tepida. The sequence continues at coordinate 42,536 of NZ_JAVRHQ010000012.1, read as the reverse complement.
TTTACCTTCTTTTATCTGGTTTAATTCTGAAGTAATAAAAAATGGCACACGATACAACACATGAACATAACCAGGATGCCGGTACCAAAAGAATCTGGTCGGTATTCATTATACTGTCTATTGTAACCACCGTAGAGGTTATTCTGGGGATTCTTAAACCGGAATTTTTGGTGGACAACCACCTGGTAAATATGTCTATCCTCAACTGGATATTCATAATCCTTACCCTTTATAAAGCCTATTATATTGTTTGGGCTTTTATGCACCTTGAACACGAAAAAAAATGGTTGAGGAGGGTTATCGTCTGGACCGCAATATTCCTGGTGATTTACCTTATTTTCATCCTTCTTAATGAAGGCTATTATATCTACCAGGTTTACCAGAAAGGATATATTGCCTGGGACTTTTAAAAGTTAAATACTGAAGAAAAGACGGTTTTTAAAAGCCGTCTTTTTATTTTTGCACACCTTTTGTGAAGAATATTTCTATGAAAAAATTTTTTGTGCTTGGGGTGCTTTTTGCGTTGCCAATAGTGGCTTACCTCTTTTTTTCTTCCGGGGTTAACCATTTTGCGAAATTACCGGTTCTTACTGAAGATATAGAAGACATTCACGGGCTTAAAACCCTGGATGGCAAAGAAGTTTCTTTTGAAGATAATATTACTGTCCTGGCATTTTTTGGAGACAATCTCCAGGAAATAAGAGGTAACACCTTTAACCTGGATCAAAAAATACTGGAAAAATATTACGAATTTGAAGATTTTCAATTCGTGATCCTTCTTCCTGAAACAGCCAGAGAACAGGCACAGGATTTTGTAAAGCAATTTTCCGGCATCAGCCATTCTGATAAATGGAGGTTTGTCTTTGCGTCTCCCCAAAAGATCCAGTCAGTTTTTAATAGTATTGGCTCTCCTTACAGCTTAAAAGATGGTAATTATTCCCCTTATGTGTTTATTGTAGATAAAGATGGGAATTTGCGCGGCCGTGATGAGGATAAGGATTATGGGAAATTGTATGGTTACGATTCTGCTTCAGTGGCAGAGCTTAGTAATAAGATGAACGATGATGTAAAGGTTATTCTTGCTGAATACCGGTTGGAATTAAAGAAATATAAAGCCAGGAGATAACACTAATTATTATGAATAGGAAGAATTATTCTTACATAGGAATTTCATTGATAATTTTAATTTTCGGGATCATTTTTATTCCGAAGATAATAGATCGTGTAAGTAATGAGGAAGTGGTTTCTTCAGACCGGCTTAACCGTAAAACTGATAAAAACAACAAGGATTCTTCTGAAGAACTTGCCTATGTGATTATGAACGGCAAGAAGAGAAAAGCGCCGGAATTTAAGCTTGTAGACCAGGATGGGGACACAATCACCAATGAAGACTATAAAGGCAAAGTTTATGTGGCAGAATTCTTCTTTACCACCTGCCCGAGTATTTGCCCTATTATGAACAGGAACCTTATTGAGGTTGAAGAGGAATTTGCCAATAATGAGAAATTCGGCATTGCATCTTTTACCATAGATCCCGGCCACGACACTCCACAAGTTCTTAAAGAATATGCCGAAGATCATAATATTACCGATCCAGACTGGCATTTTCTTACCGGGGACAGGAATGATATTTATGGCCTAGCCAATGGCGGCTTCAACATTTACGCCGGGGAAGATGATGCCGTGCCGGGAGGTTTCGCCCACTCCGGAATGTTCGCGCTGGTAGACCAGGAAGGATATATTCGTTCCAGGAATGACAAATTTGGAAACCCAATAATTTACTACAGAGGTTCTGTGCCGCGAAACACTTCAATTACCGAAGGGGAGCAGGAGCCGCAGGTGAACCTATTAATAGAAGATATTAAAAAATTACTGTGAGAGCTTTAACAAAATCAGATAAAATTGCCGTACCGGTAATCATTTCACTTTCCATTCTTGTGCCTTTAATTGTTCTGGTGCTTATGCTGTTGCCGGAGCGTTATAATATTTTTGGGATACAATCTGGTACGTTTCCACTTTTTCATGCGGTGCTTAATGGTTCTACTGCGGTTTTGCTGGTTTTTGGTTACTTTTTTATGACCATAAAAGAATACAGGCTGCACCGCAATATCATGATTACCGCTTTTTCCCTGTCGGCGGTGTTTTTAATCAGTTACGTGCTTTCCAAAATAAGCAACGATCCTGTGCCTTATGGCGGGGAAGGTATTATGAGGTACATTTATTTTTTTATTCTTATCAGCCATATCGTGCTTTCGGCCATTATCGTGCCGCTGGTGTTATTTACCATGTACCGCGGCCTTACCGGGGAATACCTTAAACACGCCAGGATTGCCCGGTGGACGTTTCCAATCTGGTTCTACGTGGCGGTAACCGGGGTGCTGGTGTATATTTTTATGCTGCCGTATTATTGATTTCTGCGGAAGGGATTTTAGATGTTGTTTTGTAAATTTGACGTATGAAGACGAAAGCGAAAAACCTGTTGATATTGTGCGTTTTAACGCTAATGCCTTTTTTTGCTGAAGCGCAATGTGCCATGTGCCGTGCGGTACTTGAAAGTGAAGCTGACCAAAGTGCGGCCAAAGGTATTAATGACGGAATCCTTTACCTGATGATTTTTCCATACCTGCTAATTGGCGGCGTGGGTTATTTTATCTACCGCTCCAGAAAAAAACGAAAAGCAACCTAAAATTTTTTCATAAGATAATATCCAGATAATCCTGGCGTTTACACCCTGCCCACCTTCCGAAATTTTTCCTGCTTCAATCTAATTTTTTGACATTTTTCTGGTTTCCCCCTCTTCCGGTGTAACTTTTTGCTTTAAAAGGAGTCTTATAAGGCGAAGCAGGAAAATGTCCTGCGGTAATTATATTTTTCCGGCCATCATGATTGAAATTCAGGATCTACACAAGTCGTATAAAATGGGGCACAATTCCCTGCACGTGCTTAAAGGAATAAACTTTAGCGTGAAGGAGGGGGAACTGGTTTCTATTATGGGATCTTCAGGTTCTGGTAAATCTACTTTGCTGAACATTCTTGGGATGCTGGATGAGGCAGACAGTGGTTCTTATACCCTGGATGGCCTGCCAATAAAAAACCTGAACGAAAAAATTGCCGCTCGCTACCGCAACAAATTCCTTGGTTTTATCTTTCAGTCCTTCAACCTGATTTCCTATAAAAGCGCTTTAGACAATGTTGCTCTTCCGCTTTATTACCAGGGAGTCAAAAGGGCAGAGCGTATAGATAAAGCTATGGCCTATCTCGAGAAAGTGGGCCTTGCGAAATGGGCCGGGCACCTTCCCAATGAACTTTCCGGGGGACAAAAACAAAGGGTGGCCATAGCCAGGGCGCTTGCCAGCGATCCCAAAGTGCTGCTTGCCGATGAGCCTACAGGGGCTTTAGATACTAAGACTTCTTATGAAGTTATGGATCTTATCCAGGGAATAAATGATGAAGGAAGAACAATTCTTGTAGTTACCCATGAGCCTGATATCGCCAACATGACCAAGCGAATCGTAAATCTGAAAGACGGATTAATAATTGACGACACTAAGGTTGAACAGGTAAGAGCGCTGAGCAATGTTTGATTTGGAAAGATGGCAGGAGATTTTTGAAACGATCAGCAAAAATAAGCTGAGGACGTTTCTAACCGGGGTTTCAGTGGCTTCGGGTATCTTTATTCTTGTGGTGCTCCTGGGCATTGGAAAAGGCATGCAAAATGGAATTTCCAGTGAATTTGAAAACGATGCCAGCAACATCCTTTATATCTGGACCGGTGTAACTTCAAAAGAATATAAAGGCCTCAACCCCGGCCGAAGGATCGTCCTGCATAATGAAGATTATAATACCACAGTGGCAAATCATCAGGACGAACTTGAGTATAAATCTTCTATTTATCGAATCTGGAATGGCTCTGTTACCTATAAAAAAGAAACCGGTTCCTACCGGGTGGAAGGAGTGTTGCCGGATTATCAGTTCCTCGAAAATGCCAGCATGGTACAGGGGCGGTATTTAAATGAACAGGATGTAAACGGCAGTGAAAAATATGTTGTTATTGGAAATAAAGTAAAGACAGATCTTTTTAAAAACGGACTGGATCCTATTGGCAAATACGTCCAGGTTTCGGGGATTAACTTCAAGGTAATTGGGGTATTTTCCGATCCCGGGGGCGAGAGGGAAGAGTCAAGGGTATTTATGCCTTTGCCCACGGCGCAAAGGGTTTTTGGTGGTTATGATGAACTGCAGAATTTATCTTTTACCCTTGAAAAAGAAGAAAACTTTGACGCGGCACTTGCAGCTTCCCAAAGATTTTCAGCGAAGTTGGAAAGTTATTTAAAAGATAAATACAATATTGCCCCCGATGATAACAGCGCCGTTACTGTGAATAATTCCCTGGAAAATGCCAAGCGTTTCTTTGACCTTATGAATATGATCAGGCTTTTCTTCTGGGGTGTGGGAATCTGTACTATCGTGGCTGGCGTGGTTGGGGTTAGTAATATTATGCTCATTATCGTGAAAGAAAGAACCAAAGAAATTGGGGTGCGCAAAGCCTTAGGGGCCCAGCCTATTTCTATAATAGGTATGGTGCTGCACGAATCTATTTTTGTAACCACCATTGCCGGTTTTGTGGGGCTTATTAGCAGCCTTGCCCTGTTGGAATTTGTAGGGCCTTTAATAGAAACCCAGTATATCACTAATCCTTCGGTGAATTTTAATGTGGCCCTTTCCACAGTATTCATCCTGGTTATTGCCGGGGCTCTTGCGGGCTTTTTCCCAGCGAGGCGTGCGGCTAAGATAAAACCCATTATTGCTTTAAGAGACGAATAATATGTTTAGCAGGGATAAATGGAGTGAAATAATTGAAGCTTTAAGTTCTAACTGGTTCAGGACTTTGCTTACCGCCTTTGGCGTGCTTTGGGGTATCTTTATACTGGTGATTCTTTTGGCAGCTGGGAAAGGTTTGGAAAATGGAGTAAAGCAGGGTTTTGGAGGGATGGCCACCAACAGCATGTTCATGTGGAGCCGCACAGCCTCCAGGCCTTACAAAGGAATGCCTAAAGGCAGGCAGTACAATTTTAAAATAGGCGATGTGGCCGCGCTTAAACAAAATGTGCCAAATCTTCGCTATGTCTCTCCCCGAAACCAGTTAGGAGGATTTGGAGGAGCAAACAACGTGGTAAGAGGACTAAACAGTGGTGCGTTTAATGTATATGGAGATTATCCAGATATCATTAACCAGGATCCCATGGATATTACTTCCGGCAGGTTTATTAACTATGCCGATATAGAAGACAAGCGAAAAGTTGCCATTATTGGGGAAGGAGTCCGTAAGGAATTGTATGATATTGGCGAAGAAGTAATTGGCACCTATATCAAAATTAACGGGGTAAACTTCATGGTTGTGGGAACTTACAAAACCAAGGGAAATAACAACGGAAATTCCGAGGAGGCCCAGAAGCAGATTTTTGTGCCTTTTACCGCCTTTTCCCAAGCCTTTAATATGGGGGAAACTGTTGGTTGGATGGCGATCACTGCGGAAGACGGTTCCTCTATAACTGAACTGAAATCCCAGGTATTTGATATTATAAAAACAAGGCATACCATTCACCCTGAAGATGACCGTGCTATAGGAAATTTTGATTTATATGAAGAATACAGCAAAGTAAACGGGCTGTTTATTGCGCTTAAAGGTGTGGCATATTTTGTTGGAATTCTTGTGCTGCTTTCGGGGGTGATTGGCATTAGCAACATTATGCTGATTGTGGTAAAAGAGCGTACCAATGAAATTGGCGTGCGGCGTGCCCTTGGCGCCACTCCGTGGATGATAAGGGGGCAGATCCTTATGGAATCGGTATTTCTTACCCTTATTTCCGGGATGGCAGGGATTGCCCTGGCCACCTCTGTTATCGCTATAATAAATATGCAACTGGAAGGCGTGGATACTTCAGAAATGATGTTTGCCAACCCAACGGTAAATCTGGGAGTGGTATTTACCGCCCTGGCTATTTTAATAATTTCAGGATTACTGGCGGGGCTTATTCCGGCGCAAAATGCCATTAAAGTACAACCTGTAGACGCATTAAGAACAGAATAAAAAGAAGAATAAAATAACGATCAAAAAATGAAAAAAGTTTTCACCATCATCATCCTGGCAGTAATAGCAGTTAGTTTTGTGGGAGCCCTGTATTACCTGTACCAAAAAAATCAGGAAGACCCCGTAACTTATGAAACTGAAACTCCTTCCGAACAAACCATTGTTAAAAAAACAGTGGCTACCGGTAGTATTGTGCCAAAGGAAGAAGTGCTTATCAAGCCTAATATTTCTGGAATTATCGATGAAATTTATATTGAAGCCGGGCAAAAAATTAAATCCGGGGATCTTATTGCCAAAATCAGGGTAATTCCTAATGTCTCTTCACTTCAAAGCGCGAAGGACCAGGTGGCTACGGCCAAAATTAACCTGGACAACGAACAGCAAAACTTTGATCGCCAGAAAGCACTTTTTGATAAAGGCGTGATTTCTGAAAATGATTACCAGAATGCAGAAGTAGCCTATAAAAGGGCACAACAATCTTACAAATCTGCCGAACAGAATTACGAAATCATAAAAACCGGTACCACAAGCGGCATAGGTACGGCAGCCAACACATTAATAAGATCCACTGTAGATGGAATGGTGCTGGATGTGCCTGTGAAAACAGGAAACCAGGTGATAGAAAGTAACAACTTTAATGATGGAACTACCATTGCAACCCTGGCAGATGTTGATAAAATGATTTTTGAAGGCAAGGTTGATGAAAGTGAAGTAGGAAAGATCAAGGAAGGCCTTCCGCTGGAAATTACCGTGGGTGCTATAGAAAATAAATCATTTGATGCAGTGCTGGATTATATTGCCCCAAAAGGTGTGGAGGAGAATGGTGCGATTCAGTTTGATATTAAAGGTAGCCTGCAAAAGGCCGATTCTACTTTTATTCGTGCGGGATTGAGTGCCAACGCTTCTATTATCCTGGCAAAGGCAGATAGTGTTTTGGCTATTAAGGAGGCCCTTGTTCAGTTTGATCCTAAAACGCAGCAGCCGTTTGTGGAAGTGGAAACAGGAGATCAGCAGTTTGAGCGTAAGGATCTTGAGTTAGGGGTGAGTGACGGGATAAATGTAGAGGTTAAAAACGGCATAGCAAAGGATGCCCAAATTAAGGTTTGGAATCAGTTGAAACCTGCACAGGCTTTTACGGCGAATTAAAAGGCCTTGAGTGTAACATCTTTAATTTTTAACAGACATATCTTTCACAACCAATATTATGAATAAATTTAAGCTTTTAGCCTTCCTTCTTTTTGTGAGTGTCCTTGCCAATGCCCAGGAGAAAAAATGGACCTTACAGGAATGTGTGAACAGGGCTTTAGAAAAGAATATTTCCGTAAAACAAACCGAACTGGATTTAGAGGCTGCAAAAATTGCACGGCTGGACGCTTTGGGCAATTTTATCCCTAATATTAATGCCTCAGCCAGCAATTCCTGGAATACAGGTTTAACCACAAACGTAACCACCGGAATCCTGCAAACACAAACCACCAGAAACTTTTCTGCGGGGGTTACCGCCAGTTTAACCTTGTTCGACGGACTGCGGAATTTTAAGCAGCTGCAAAGGGCGAAGCTTTCAAGGCTTGCTGCGGAATATTCCCTGGACCAGATGGAAGACGATATTACCCTTATGGTGGCAGATACCTATCTACAGGTGTTGTTTAATAAACAAACCCTTGAAGTTTTAAGGTCCCAGAATGAAGTTACCCTTGAACAAATTGAAAGAACCAGGGAGCTTGTAGATGCTGGGTCTGTGCCTCAGGGAGACCTGCTGGAAATTCTTGCCACTAATGCCGATGAAAAGCAGCAAATAATCATCGCCCGGAATAACGTGAAGATCTCCCTTATCAGCCTGGCACAAATGCTGCTGATTAAAGATTATGAAAGTTTTGATATTGTAGAACGGGATTACGATATTTTAGGAACCGAGGTTTTGGATAATTCGGTTTATGATGTTATCGATATGGCCAAGGAAGAACGGTCAGAAATAAAAATAGCTGAAGCCAACCGTGATTTAGCAGAAAAGGACGTAGAAATTGCCAAAGGGGCATACCTTCCAAGTTTTGGCGGGTTCTTCAACTATAATACCAGGGAATCCGGCGCGGGAAGAATAGTGAGTGTGGATGTAGATCCAGAGGATCCAACCCGGGAGATTGGCGTTGTGGAAGCTACCGGGGATGTGGTGGTAACTCCAAATACAGTGAGTACAATTGGGAATCCACTGCCTTTCTTTGAGCAGCTACAGCGAAACGACGGGATAAGTTATGGAGTACAACTTAATATTCCCATTTTTAACGGATGGGCTACCCGCAACCAGGTAAAGAGGAGCGAGATTGATGTGCAAAGGGCAAACTTTCAGTTAGAGCAGGCAGAGCTGGACCTCGAGGCAAATGTTTATCAGGCATACGTAGATGCGCAGGGAGCTAAGGAAGCTTATGAAGCTGCCCTTGTTGCTGTGGAAGCACAGGAGCAGGCTTACGAATATGCCACGCAGCGCTACGAAGTTGGGCTAAGCAACGCCCTGGATTTCAGCCAGGCGAAGTTGAGGTATGAAAATGCTGTAAGAGAAGTACTAAGAGCTAAATATGATTATATTTTCAATATAAAAGTTCTGGAATTATATTTTGGAGTACCGGTTTCCGAACTTAAATTTTAAAAAATGAAGAAAAAGACACTTTATATCATCATAGGAGTTGTAGTTGCCTTAATAGTTTTACTGGTTATTGGGAAAAAAGCCGGCTGGTTTGGAAAATCAGGGAATTTTAAACAGGTGGAAATTACTAACGTAGAGCCTATAGATATTACAGAAACTGTTTCTGCAACCGGAAAAATTCAGCCGGAAGTAGAGGTGAAGCTTTCTTCGGAAGTTTCCGGGGAAATAATAGAGTTACCTGTGGTTGAAGGACAAACCGTGGAAAAAGGAGATCTTTTGGTTAGGGTAAACCCAGATATATACCAGTCCAGCGTGCAAAGGGCGCAGGCAAGCCTGCAAAATATGAGGGCCAATTATGCCCAGACCCAGGCGAACCTCAAGCAGGCCACTGCTGATTATGAACGTAACAAAACCCTCTTTGAAAAAGGAGTGATTTCCAAGGCGGAATGGGACCAGGTCGTTTCCAATTATGAAATGGCTGAAGCCAGCAAGGAATCCGCTTATTACAATATGCAAAGTTCGGCTGCCACCGTTACCGAGGCACAGGACAACCTTAGCAGAACAAATATTTACGCTCCCATGACGGGTACTATTTCCAAACTGGACGCCGAACTTGGAGAGCGGGTTGTGGGAACACAGCAAATGGCCGGTACCGAAATATTAAGAGTGGCAGATTTGTCTAATATGGAGGTTGAGGTTGATGTAAATGAAAATGATATCGTAAAAGTTTCAGTGGGGGATTCTACCATTGTTGAAGTGGATGCTTATCTCGGAAAAGAATTTAAAGGCCTGGTAACAGAAATTTCCAATTCGGCCGATTCAGATTTAACTACAGACCAGGTGACAAACTTTAAAGTGAAAGTACGTATCCTGGAAGAATCCTATAAGGACCTTTTAGAAGGAAAACCTGAAAGCTATAGCCCTTTCAGGCCGGGAATGACTGCCACGGTAGATATTATTACCAATAAAAAGGAAAATGTGATTGGAGTGCCAATCAGCGCCATTGTGATAAAATCTGATACTACCGGGGCGGGTTCAGCAGATGTTGCAGGAGGCGGAGAGAAATTTGAAGCCGTATTTCTTAAAGAAGGAAGCAAAGCCCGCCTGCAACCTGTGGAAACCGGTATTCAGAATGATGCGAATATTGAAATTACCAAAGGCCTTGAGGCCGGAGATGTAGTAATAACAGGCCCCTATAATACCGTTACCAGAAGTTTGAAAGCAGGAGATGAGGTAGAAGTACAGGGAGCACCCGGAGGGGAATAAAAATTTGAATTTTGGCATTAATACTTTGTTTGGAAACAGCATCCACCAATTGCTCTGTAGCGCTTGCTAAAGATGGCGCGCTGCTCGACCTTAAGGAGGATAATGATAAAAACTATTCCCACGCTGAAAAACTGCATGTTTTTATAAAGGAAATCCTGGAAGAAAATGGGTTAAAACCGGAAGACCTGGACGCGGTGGCGGTGAGCAAAGGCCCTGGATCCTACACAGGGCTTAGAATTGGCGTGTCTGCGGCAAAAGGCTTATGTTTTTCTCTCGACATTCCGCTTATTTCCATCCCTACTTTGTACTCGCTTGCCCTTCAGGTAAAGCAAGAAACAAATTATATTGTTCCTATGCTGGATGCAAGGAGAATGGAAGTTTATTCTGCTGTTTTTGATCCCACAAAAATTCAGATCAGGGATACCAAAGCCGAGGTCCTGGAGGAAACTTCTTTTTCAGAGTATCTTGAAAAGGGAAAAATAATTTTTATTGGAAGCGGAGTGGAGAAATTTGAAAATATTTGTTCACAGGCGAATGCAAGGTATATAAAAAGCCTTCCTTCGGCCCGCGAGATGGCGAAAGCTGCCGAAAACAAATATCAAAAAAGCGACACCGAAGATGTCGCTTACTTTGAACCTTATTATTTAAAAGATTTTATAGCCGGTTAAAAAACGGGCTTTTTTATTTACTTATCCAGGGATTTTGGCTCTTTTTCCTTTTCAACCGTACCCTTCATCTTTGTCTGGTCGTAAAGATATACATCACGCTGTGGATAAGGAATAGTCATACCGGCGGCTTCCAGCCTTATTTTTCCTTCTTCAATCATATACCAGTGGATATCCCAAAAAACGCTGTTAGGAGCAAAATAGCGCACAAACAGGTTTACAGAATTGTCTCCCAATTCCCCTACAAGAATTTGCGGAGCCGGGTCTTCCAGGATGTCTTTTTGCTCTTTTACAAGGTTTTCCAGGACTTCTTTGGCCTTTTTAATATCATCATCGTAAGAAATTCCAAAGCTCAGGTTTTCCCTCCTGGTATCATTATGGCTGTAGTTGGTGATATTGTCATTACTCAATTCACCATTAGGAATTACCACCCGCTGGTTTCCAAATGTATTGATCTTGGTGTAAAAAAGGGAAATTTCCACCACACTGCCGGAAACACCCTGTGCTTCAATCCAATCCCCAATCTTAAAAGGCTTAAGCATAATTATAAGTACTCCGCCGGCAAAATTGGATAATGAACCCTGCAGTGCCAGGCCAATAGCCAAACCTGCGGCACCAATAGCGGCCACAAGGGAAGTGGTCTCTATGCCCAATTGGGAAATCACCAGGACAAAAAGCAGAATTTTAAGCCCCCAGTTAAGCAGGCTTACTATAAAGTTCTCGAGGGCAGGATCATAATTGCGGGTATCTGCAATTTTTTTGATGTATTTAATAATCACTTTGATTATCCATAGTCCCACAACCAGCAAAAGAATTGCCGCGATAAGATCAGGTAAAAAGTCTATGAATTTTTGGGTGTATTCTTTAGCATACCTTTCCCAGTCATTAAATTGCTCCATTGTTTTTGTAGATTTTCTACAAAAGGAAGATATAAATGAGAGAAATGGGAATTTTTATTGTTAATTTTTGTTAAGATTGTTTTATGTGTTCTATTTATTCTTCCACAGATGTTAATGGTAATTCACATTTGCCCTCTGAACACACATAGATTTGGTTTTTTCCCGTAGCAAAGCGTCCCTGAAGTAGCGGAAGCTGAGAATCTTTACAGGCGCCTGATACCATAACGTTGGGTAGGTAGTATTTGGCAAGTTTGTAGTTTAGTGGAATTACATCCTCCCCCATAACCACAACTTCATAAAAGGGATGAGTAAAATTCATCATGAGGTAAAGCCAGTTGGAATAGCCCCGGGGATAGCTCTTTATTTGCTCCCGTACTCCGTGAAGCATTTTTTCAGCGGTATCCCGGTACTTTTCTTTTGAAAAATGCCTGTAAAGGAGAAACAGGTTATTGGCCATAGCTGAATTGGACGCGGGGATCACATTATCTGTATTTTCAATATTGCGCGTGACAAGGGCAGGATCTTTTTCTGAAGTAAAAAAGAAAAACCCTGAATTTTTATCATGGAAATGGCTGAAGCAAAATTCAGCAAGATCATCTGCATGCTGAAGCCATTTTTCTTCCAGGGTAATTTCGTGCAGTTTAATAAATGCTTCTATGGTAAATGCATAGTCTTCCAGGTACCCGTTTATGGTACTCTGGCCCGACTTGTAATTGTGCAGAAGTTCGCCGGTTTCTTCAAGTTGATGTTTAAGAATAAATTCCGCATTGTTTAAAGCTGCCTCGAGATAGCCAGGATTTTCAAAGGCTTTGTAAGCTTCAGCATAAGCCGAAAGCATTAATGCATTCCACGAAGTGAGGCTTTTATCGTCCAGTCCTGGTTTAACCCTTTTTTGGCGTTGCTCCCTCAATTGTTCTTGCCATTCACTATGTTTTTCTACGATTTCCGCTTCAGAAAAGTCTAATTCATCAGCCAATTGTTTTGTATCCTTAGTTCTAATGAGCACATATTTATCATCTTCCCACTTTCCGTAGTCATTAATATTATAAAATTTTGCAAAAGTGGAAAATTCCTGGCCCAGGACCGATTTCAATTCTTCCTTTGTCCACACATAATAGGCTCCTTCTTCAGAATTACCATTTTCATCTAAACTATCTGCGTCCAGGGCCGAATAGAATGCGCCGGAAATATCGGTAAGTTCATTTTTTATGAAGTTCAGGGTTTGATGAACCACCACTTCGTACCATTCATCCCTGGTTAATTTATAGGCCTGGCTGTAGAGGTTAATCAGCTGCGCATTATCATAAAGCATTTTTTCAAAATGTGGAACATGCCATTTCTCATCTACCGAATAGCGTGAAAATCCCCCCTCCAGGTGATCATAAATGCCTCCATAGGATATTTTTTTTAGCGTAAATTGAACATAATCCATCAATTCCTGATCTTCTTCCTGGAAAGCATAACGCATTAAAAATTGTATGCTGTTGGGCATCATAAATTTTGGGGCGCCTTTGGGACCGCCATTTTTGAGGTCAAAGTTTTTTCTCCAGCCATCAACAACTTCTCTAAGGAAATCCCTGCTAAACTCCGCATTTTTTTCTGGCACGTTTATTAGCTGCAACTGCTGAAGACCTTCTTTTAAACGTTCGGCATAATCAAAAAGTTGCTCCGGCTTCTCTTCATATAGCCGGGAAATTTGAGTTAAAGCTTCTTTCCATTGCTCTTTTCTAAAGTAAGTACCTCCCCAAACAGGGCGGCCATCCGGAAGTGCGACTATATTCATTGGCCAACCGCCACTGCCGGTCATAATCTGTATCGCATTCATATAAACCTGGTCTACATCAGGCCGTTCCTCTCGGTCCACTTTTATGTTGATGTAATGCCTGTTCATTACTTCAGCCACAGTCTCATCTTCAAAGCTTTCATGTTCCATAACATGGCACCAGTGGCAGGCAGAATAACCAACGCTTATTAAAAGGAGCTTGTTTTCTTCTTCTGCCGCGGCCAGGGACTTATCATTCCATGCCCTCCAGTTTACAGGGTTATGGGCATGCTGTAGAAGATATGGGCTGGTTTCTTCAATTAACTGGTTGGTATATTTTGGGCTTTCAGAATTCATAAAAAGGAATATAAAAAACGCTCCCAAATAAAGGATATAGGGGAGCGCTCAGGTTAAAAATACTCTTGATCTAATCTACCTCAAAGGTGATTTTTACATTCACCCGGTAATCCACCAGGTTTTCACCTTCCACATTGGCGGTTTGTTCTTTTATATAAACAGATTTGATATTTTTAACGGATTTTGCTGCCTGCCTTACAGCATTTTTTGCGGCTTCTTCCCAGCTTTTATCGGAATTTGCCATTACTTCAATTACCTTTAGTATAGCCATAATTTAATATATTTTAATGGTTAATAATTTATAAGCCCTAAGAAGTTACGAAATATGCATTTGTTTGCTTGTTAAAGTTTTAATAACCTTTGTTCAGGAAAATATTGCTAAAAAAGATTCACTTTTGCTGGTTGAAAACAAAGTAGGTATATGGAGGATGTGTACATCGTAATGCTGGTGGCATTATTGGCCCTGGCTATTACAGATCTGGTTGTTGGGGTAAGTAACGATGCTATCAATTTTTTGAATTCGGCTATAGGTTCAAAGGCTGTTTCCATGCGAACCATTTTTATAGTTGCCAGCCTTGGGGTGGCTGTTGGGGCCATTTTTTCCAGCGGATTAATGGAAGTGGCCAGGAAAGGGATTTTTATGCCCGGCCAGTTCTATTTTGAAGAGATTATGATCATATTTATGGCAGTAATGATCACCGATGTTTTACTGCTGGATTTCTTCAATTCCCTGGGACTTCCCACCTCTACCACCGTTTCCATTGTTTTTGAACTTTTAGGTGCAGCCGTATGTATTGCGGCAATAAAAATCTTTGCAGATTCGGGCAGCCTTGCCGGTTTAACCAGCTATATTAATACTGCAAAGGCCACAGAAATTATCCTGGGGATATTCCTGGCGGTCTTTATCGCTTTTGTTGTTGGAGCGATTGTGCAATACGTTTCCCGGTTTATTTTTTCTTTTCAGTATGAGAAGAAAATAAAATATGTTGGGGCCATTTTTGGAGGAGTTTCCTTAACCGCTATTTTGTACTTTATCCTGATAAAAGGCTTGAAGAGCGTTTCCTTTATTTCTGATGGTACCCTGGATTTTATAAATGAAAATACTTTGCTGATTCTGCTGGGCGGATTAGTTTTTTTTACCCTGCTTTCGCAGGTTTTAATGAGTTTTTTAAAGCTTAATATTCTACGGATTATTATTGTTGTTGGAACCTTTGCCCTTGCACTGGCCTTTGCCGGGAACGATCTTGTGAATTTTATTGGGGTGCCCATAGCGGCATGGCAATCATTTGAGATCTGGCAGGCGAGCTACCAGGCCAGCGGAACACTGCCTTCAGAGCTGCTCATGACAGACCTTTCGGGAGAAGTTGCCACTCCTTCTTTTCTCCTTGTGTTGGCTGGGGTGGTGATGGTTGCAACTATCTGGTTTTCCAGCAAAGCCCGGGCAGTTGTAGATACAGGAATAAATCTTGCCAGGCAGGGAGATGGTGTGGAGCGCTTTGAACCAAATTTTCTTTCCAGGAGTATTGTGAGGTATTCCGTTATTTTTGGAAATGCTTTTTCCAGTATTTTACCAGCTCCTCTAAAAAACAGGATAGATAACAAATTCGATAAGCCTGCCACCCCCAGCCGAAGTAAACGTATTGATGCCCCCGCTTTTGACATGGTTAGGGCTTCTGTAAACCTGGTCGTGGCCAGCGTCCTCATTTCTATTGGTACAAGCCTTAAACTGCCTTTATCTACCACTTACGTAACCTTTATGGTAGCTATGGGTAGCTCGCTTTCAGACAGGGCGTGGGACCGGGAAAGCGCGGTTTATCGTGTTGCCGGCGTGCTCAACGTTATTGGCGGGTGGTTTGTTACGGCTTTAGTGGCATTTTCAGCAGCGGCAATCTTTGCGGCCATTATTTACTACGGCGGGGTTATAGCGCTGGCGGTATTAATTTTGGTAGCAGTTATCCTGGTGGTGAGAAGCGGCATTCTTCATTCCAGGAAAACCCGGGAAGAACAGAGCAAAAAGCGATATAACCGTGCAGATATTATTACTATAAATGAGATTACTGTAGAAACTTCAGAAAATATTTCCAGCGTAATAGGCGGGGTGAATAAAATGTTTACCAAAACAGTCGACAACCTGGGCTATCATGATTTAAGCAAGCTTAAAAAGAACAACAAAGCCATCAAGAAACTGGAGGACGAAATTGATGAATTAAAAGGCAATATTTTTTATTTCATCAAATCTCTGGACGACGATTCAGTGGAAGCCAGTAAATTTTACATTTTAATCCTGGATTATCTTCAGGATATGGTGCAGTCTATAAGTTTTATTACGCGAAATAGTTATAACCATGTGCATAATAACCATAAAAACCTGAAATTTAACCAAATTAGGGATCTTAAGAAGGTTGATGAAAGAATGCAGGTATTATTTGATGATATTGAGGACACTTTCAATAATCATGAATTTGGACAGATTGATCGCATACTTTCCGAAAAACAGGAGTTACTGGATTATGTATCTGAACTAATCCAGAAACAGATAAACCGGATACGGACTTCAGAAACCAGCCCAAAAAATACAAAATTATATTTTGGGTTATTGCTGGAAACCAAAGATCTTATTGGTTCCACAATGAGCCTGTTGCAGCTTTTTCAGGAATTTTATGCTGACGCGAAAAGCACCATATAAATGGCTGTGGAAGCCATAAGCGATTATCCGTTGATGGCTTCCACAGTTTGTACTTTATCCCTGAGCATATCCCTTAGCATGGTTTCTATCCCGTTCTTAAGAGTCATGGTAGAAGAAGGACAACCACTGCAGGCGCCCTGAAGTATTACTTTTACCATTTTATTATCAGGATCGTAAGAATCGAAGAGAATATTGCCGCCATCGCTGGCCACCGCAGGTTTAATGTATTCATCCAGGATAGCCATTATTTCCCGGGAGGTGTCATCTATCTTGTTAATATCAACCTTAGTTTCGGCAGATTTTTGCTCTTCTTCTTTTTTGGTTGCTGCTACTCTTACCGCTTCCGCAGAAATCACCTCATTGCCTTCCTGTAAGAAATTGGTAATAAATTCCCTTAGTTCCATGGCTACATCATCCCATTGCGCGATGTCATATTTTTGTATGGAAACATAATTTTCATCAATAAAGATTTCTTTTACAAAGGGGAAATGAAAAAGCTTTTGGGCAAGCGGGGCATCTTTGGCTTCATCAATATTTTTAAATTCCGCCGGATTGATCACCAGTTTCTTATTGGTCACAAATTTTAAAACCGCGGGATTGGGCGTACTTTCAGCATAAACCGTAACGGGGATATTCTTAGGTTTTTCTTCTTTGGATTTTATGATTTCTCCACCAGAATTCAGATAATTTTCAATTTGCTCAGCCACTTCTTTTTCAACTTCGGGCCACGCGACAATATCATATTTCTCAACAGCTATGAAATTTTGAGCTATATAAACCGTTTTCACAAAAGGCAGGTAAAATAATTGTTTTGCTAAAGGGGAATCGGCAGCTTCATCTATGTTTTTGAATTCATAGCTTTCATGGCGTGTTAGAAACTTATTAGCTTCAAACTTTACTATAGCTGGCTGATTGGTATGCTGAATATTAATATTGAAGTTACTCATGGCTAAATTTTTGGCAAAAATACTAAAGAAAAGTTACCTAATCTATATATTTACATCACATATGGGGACTCAATATTTTTTAGGCTGCCGGGCGGCAGCAGGTTTTTCTTTTCTTGGTTTTAAAGCATTTACAATTCGGTTAATTTTTTTTCTGATAATGTTCAATTTTGTGCTTCCGGTAGATGCACAGGAAGTTATTCCTACTTATTCAGATTATCTTACTGATAATCTTTATTTGCTGCATCCCTCTATGGCAGGAGCCGCAAATACTAACCAGATAAGGCTTACCGCAAGGCAACAATGGTTTGAGGTGGAAGATGCGCCAAGCTTACAAACTTTAAGCGTAAATGGCAGAGTGGGGGATAAGGTTGGATTAGGTGGAATACTTTTTAATGACAGTAATGGAAATTACTCAAAAAGCGGCGCCTATGCCACTTTTGCCTATCATCTTATGTTCTCCAGGAATGCCGTAAATCTAAACCAGTTATCCTTTGGTGTTAGCGCGGGAATTGTTCAACACCGGCTGGATGTAAGCAATTTTAGCCAGTATGATCCTTTAATAGGCGGAAATGAATCCGATTTCTATGCAAATATGGATCTGGGTGTTTCTTATTATCTTATGAATTTTTACGCTCATTTTGCAGCCAAAAATATTCTTTCCGTAAAACGGGATCTGTTTTATTCTGATGCAGTGCCCAGTAACCAGCGTAAATATCTTTTCTCCGCAGGATACGTTTTTGAAGATATCAGGCCATCCTGGAGCCTGGAACCTTCACTTTTATTCCAGTTAAGGGAGCAGACCGCTGAAAAATCCATTGATATTAACCTGAAGGCATATAAAGAAGTTAATTTTGGGCAGGCCTGGGGTGGGATTTCCTACCGGAACAGCTTTGAAGGTGCCGAATATACTACTAACGGAACTGAAGTTAAAAGCCAGAGATTAAGCTATATTACGCCTTTTGTAGGGGTAAATTACAAGCGTTTCCTGGTTGGATATACTTTTAGCTATCAACTGAATTCCCTGGTATTGAGCAATAATGGTTTTCATCAGATTACTCTTGGTTATAACTTTGGTGAAAACAGGAAACCTTATGACTGTAAGTGCCCTGCGGTGAATAACTAAAAATCCTGGAAATTAACCGCATATTTATTTCCTTCAGAATCAATAATATCCTCTAGAATGGCGGGATTTTTATTGCTGAAGAATTGCGGCTCTGGAAAATCTGTCGTAGTATTCAATAGGTTATTCTTTTCCAGAACAGCTTTTGTCTGCCTTGCCACTGCTTCCCCGGAATCTATAATATGAACATCTGCCGGAAGGATTTTCTTAAGGACTGGGATGAGGTAAGGATAATGACTGCAGCCCAGCACAAGGTGATCTATCTTCTTTAGCAGCATGGGTTGTAACAGTCGTTGCAATAGCTTTTCTGTTTCCACAGAATCTTTTTTTCCTCCTTCAATAAGTTCCACCAGGCCATTTCCTTCTACTTCTATTACATCAATGTCATTGGCATATAAACCTGAAGTCTGTGAGAAAAGCGCGCTGCTCAAAGTACCTTTTGTGGCAAGTATGCCTATAGCTTTGGATTTAGAATTAAGAGCAGCGGGCTTTATAGCAGGTTCTATGCCTATAAAAGGGAGGCTATAACTGGCTCTCAGTTCACGAATGGCATTTGTGGTGGCGGTATTACATGCTACTATAATAATTTTACAGCCAAGGGAAAGGAGGTATTCAGTATTTTTAAAACTAAGCTGCCTAATCTCTTCTACCGGTTTTTCACCATAAGGAGCATTGGTACTATCTGCCAGGTAAATTGTTTTTTCATGTGGAAGAAGTTGATTAACCTCTTTCCAGATAGAAGTGCCGCCTACACCAGAGTCAAAAATACCTATTGGGTGAATACTCATAACTGCAAAAATAAAAACTGCGCGGTATTAGCGCGCAGTTTTTGTAGTTATTAATAAATGGGGAGAATTAAATTCCTAATTCCTTCTTTACATCTGGCATAAGATCATATCCATCTGCAAGAATAACACCTGTTCCAGTAGTTGAGTCAAGAACATAATCGTAACCTTTGGCTCTTGCTACTTTTTGAATAGCCTGACGGGCTTTTTCAATAATTGGGGCAATAAGGTCACTTTGCTTTTTCTGAAGTTCCTGCCTTGCTTTCTGGCTGTGTTCCTGGATTCTTCTTTGAGTCATTTGCATTTCCTGAGAACGCTTCTGGTTCTCTTCATCGGTCACAGTTTCCACTTCTGACTGGTAACGTTGCATTGTTTTTTGAGCTTCAGTCAACATATCATTGATTTCAGCATCATAGGTTTTCTCCAGTTTTTCAAGCTGAGTCATAGCATCATTATATGCGGGCATAGACTCTACCAGTTCCTGAGTCGCAATATGAGCAACTTTGGTTTGGGCATTAGTAAAAGCGGTAGCTCCCAGGGTCAATGCTAAAGCTATAAAAAGTGTTCTGAATTGTTTCATTTTCAATTGTTATTAAGTGTTAAGTATTTAAGGTTTAAATTTTAATTTATAGTGTCTTTTCGTGCTCTTATAGCTCTTATGGAATCTATACGGCGCTGGCGTTCCTCAATTATCTTTGCACGCCGGGCTTCAAGTTCCTTTTGTTTGGCTGCTTTTATAGAATCCCGCTGTCTTTGTCTTTCGGCCAGTAGCGCTTCCCTTTCATTTCTTTTTTCCTGTACTTCCTGGTTTTCTTCAGCTATTTTGGCATCCTGCTCCACAGTTCGGTTTTCTTCTGCTTCCAAAGCTTGCCGCCCTTCGCGGGAATCGATTTGCCTCCTGTTGGCTGCGCGGTTTATACTTCTTAAAACCTGGTCGCTAATATCATATTGCCTGTCGGCATAGATCATTCCATTATTGGCAGTCCGGTCAAAAACCATGTCCAGATTCCTGTTTTCAGATATTTCCTGAACCGCAGTAAACACCTGATCCTGGATTGGCCTTATAAGCTGTTTCTTCTGAATCATGTAATCACCATTGGGGCCAAACCTTTTTTGCTGGTAATCCAGTGCCTGCTCTTCCTGGTAAGCAATTTCTTCTTCCCTTTCCTCAATCAGTTCTTTGGTCAAAAGTGCCCTTTCGTTTTCTAACTGATTTTTCATGTCCTCAATTGCGCGTTTCTTTTCTTCAACTTCCTTTCTCCATTCCTGGACTTTTGCGTCTAATTGCGACGAAGCCTGCTGATATTGAGGTACATTTTCCAGTATATATTCCATATCTACGTAACCAACCCTAAAAGATTTTTGCGCCGTGGCACTCCATCCAAAAATTGCGGTTAGAAATGTAAATATTAAAATTTTACCTTTCATATTTCGAATATAGAAAATACCGTGCCAAATTAAAATTGCTGGTTCAGGATAAAGTGGGTTTCCCATCCATTAGGCCCTGGTTGGCCTACAATTGGATCAAATCCATATCCAAAGTCAATTCCCAATAATCCAAACATCGGCATAAAAATCCTTATTCCGGCCCCGGCCGATCTGTTAAGCTGAAATGGGTTAAAATCCCTGAAATTGTCATAAGAAGCTCCTCCTTCTAAAAAGGACAATGCATAGATAGACGCCGATTGTTTAAGAGTAATCGGGAACCGTAGTTCCAGGGAATATTTGTTGTAGATCGTTGCCCCGTCATCGGTCGCTCCTGTAGCCCTGTCTATTGGCACAACAGACTGGTTTGGATAACCTCTTAACTGGATGGTTTCCCTACCGTCAAGACTGTAAGCGCCAAGGCCGTCTCCTCCAAGGTAAAAACGTTCAAAAGGAGGCACGCCACGATCATTATTATAAGCACCAAGGAAACCATATTCGGCGTTGGTGCGAAGCACAAGATTTTTATTGGTGCCGAAATTTGCTAAAGTAGTGTACCAGGTTCCGTTGAATTTCACCTTATAGAATTCAAGCCACTTGAATTTTTCCTGGTCTATTTTACTCTGGTCCGGAACTGCATTTTCCGGGCTTACCCTTGCCCCGGTTTGGTCAATAAGATTACCGTTTTCGTCTTCCAGTTGGAATTCCCTTTGCTCTCCTAAATTTTCATAATCAACTCCATTCCACAAGGAGTAAGGAGGTGTAAATTTGGCAGTTAAACGAAATTGAGAACCTCCTATTGGGAATACAGGATTGGTATAAGTATTATCCCTCGTTAAGCCAAAGGTGTAGGTAAGGTTGTTAGAATAACCGTCTCCAAAAGTAAACAATCCGGTGTTGTAATTATTAAGTTCATATCTCTGGAAACCAACGGCGTGGGATACAGTCATGTACCTGTCTGGTACGCTAAGGCGCTTTGCCAGTCCCACGCTTACTCCAAGGATATCAAAACTCCGGTCTTTGTCAGCTTCCCTGTTTACATAATCAAAAAGGAATTGGCGGGTGTAGCTAAAGGAAGTTGAAAAACTGACTGGTTTTACGCCTCCCAGCCAGGGTTCGCGAAAAGAAAGGCTGTAAGTTTGGTAATATGTACTGGCCTGCGCTCTTAAAGACAGGCTTTGCCCGTCTCCCATAGGCACGGGTCTGTAAGCGTCTTTATCAAAAATTCCGCTTAAAGAGAAGTTATTAAAAGATAGGCCCAGGGTACCAATAAAGCCACCTCCACCGTAACCTCCCTGCAGCTCAATCTGGCTCGCGCCCGATTCCACTACAGAATATTCCAGGTCCAGTGTCCCTGTATTTGGATTTGGATCTATAAACTGTGGTTCCAGTTGTTCCGCGTCAAAAAAGCCAAGCTGGCCTAATTCCCTTATAGTGGCAATAACATTGGCTTTGCTGTATTTCTGGCCGGGCTTGGTCAGCAGTTCCCTGTAAATCACATGATCTTTTGTACGGTCATTTCCGGTTACGCGGATTTCATCAAAATAAGCTTCTTTTCCTTCGGTGATCCTTACTTCAAAATCTATGGTATCATTTTCAACATTGGTTTCCACCAGGTTAATATTAGAGAAAAGATAGCCGTTGTTCTGGTAAAGGTTGGTTAAATCCTGTGCATCAGGTTTGGTGTTGTCCATTATCCTTTTATCCAGCAATACTCCGTTATAAACATCTCCTTTTTTTATTCCGAAGATCCTTGCCAGCTGTTCATCGGTATAAACGCTGTTTCCTATAAATTCAATGTCACCTATGTAATAGCGATCTCCTTCTTCAACTTCAAGTTCCAGGGCAATGTCTCCATCATCTTTTTTAATAAGCGTGTCTGAAACAATTCTGGCGTCCCTGAAACCACTTTCTTTATATTTATCTATCACAGAAACCTTGTCTTCCTGGTAATCGTCCCTTACGAATTTTGACCTTTTCCAGAAGCGGAATAAATTCTTCTGTTTGGTGTTTTTCATATTGCGCCTTAGCTTGGCGTCTGAAAATTCTTCGTTTCCTGTAAACTCAATTTCATCTATTTTTACCCGGTCCCCCCGGTCTACATTCACTACCATATTCACCTTGTTTGCATTGGTGCTGTCTTCAACAGGAATGGTGTTTATGGCTACCTTTGTATTTAAATAACCTTCTTTTTTGTACTTATTTTCTATGTAGTTTTTGGTAGTGGTAACAAGATTCTCGGTGACCTTGGTGCCGGTGGTAAGGTTGTTTTCTGAAACGAGTTCTTCCTTTTCCCTTTTCTTTTTAATCCCCTGGATGCGGGCATTGGCCAATTGTGGAACTTCCTGAACTTCAAGTTCAAGATCTGCAACATTTCCTTCAACATTGGTGATGTAAAAATTGATATCGCTAAAGCTGCCGATATCCCAAAGCTTTTGTACAATTTTACTTAAGCGCTGCCCGGGGATATAAATTTCTTCCCCTTCCCTTAGGCCGGTGTAAGCGATGATGGTCTGCTCGTTAAAAGAGGTGTTTCCGGTAACTGTTATATCGCCAATTACATATTTTTCGCCATTGGCAAGAGGTAAATCCTGAGCTTGTGTGGGTATGCTGAGTGTAAAAATGAATGCTAAAAGAGCCAGGGCCCTGTTTATGGTGAATGCATTAACCGAGTTGCTCACTAGTTTTTCCAAATCTTCGTTCTCTGTTTTGATAATTGTAAATGGCTTCAAAAAGGTTTTCTTTTCTAAAATCTGGCCATAAAATGCTTGTAAAATATAATTCGGCATAAGCAATTTGCCATAGCAGGAAATTGCTTATACGCTGCTCCCCGCTTGTTCTAATTAGCAGATCCACATCTGGTAAATTGCGGGTGTAAAGATGCTCATTAATAACCGATTCATCAATAGCATCAATAGATAATTCCTTATTTTTAACTTTATCGCTAATGGATTTAACGCAATGGGTTAACTCTTCCCGGGACCCGTAGCTTAGCGCAAGGGTAAGCACCATCCTTTTATTGGAAGCTGTTTTTTCTATGACTTCTTTCAGTTCTTTCCGGGCTTTCTTCGGAAGGGTTTCCAGGTTACCTATCGCGTTCAGGCGGATATTATTGTCCTGAAGGGTCTTTATTTCTTTCCGCAGGGAAGATACCAGGAGCCTCATTAGGGTGTCCACCTCCAGCTTAGGGCGGTTCCAGTTTTCAGTAGAAAAGGCGTAAAGGCTAAGGTTTTCAACTCCTATCTCGGCACAACCTTCTACCACATCCCTTACCGCGGTAGTGCCTTCTTCATGTCCTACAGCTCTAAGAAACCCTTTTTGTTTGGCCCAACGACCATTACCATCCATGATCACAGCAATGTGCCTGGGTAATTTTTTGGTGTTTATTTTCTCTTTAAAGGCCATCTATAAATTGCAATAACAAGGTTTTCTTCCAAAGTTAAATGTCAGGCTTACACCTGTAAAAACGTACCAATCTGAGGTATTCCTGTTCCCAAATTCAATAGGAGGATCTCTTCTTCCCAATAATTCTTCCGGCCAGCTGCCGTCCAGGTTGTCTGTAAAGGTATAGCGTGCACCAATTTCTAATGCTCCCACAATATGTTCAGTGATGGTTTCTTTATAGCCGAACACCATGGGAATGGCAAATTCCCAGTTCGAACCTTCATTTACAAGGTTGCCTGCGCGGCCGTTTTTAAGGTACATATGGTCGGCCCTAAAATAGGTTAGACCGGTATAGATATATGGGGAATTTTGAGGTGTCCCTGCATGAAGATCAAATTCGAAGAAGTTAAATTCTATTCCCAAAGAAGCTTCCGCAATGGAATTTTCAAAAGAATAACCACGCTGTTGTCTCCTGGTGTCGTTAGAATTGGCATCATCTGCGGCTATTTGTGCATATAACAGGGAGAGTCTCCAGGAATGCCTGGGGCTTCTGTTCCATTTAAATAATGCTCCTCCTACCAAAGTGTTGGGATTTATAAAGTTAGATTTCCCTACATCTCCTATGTAATTGGCACCACCAATAAAGGGCCCAACCTCAAAAGTTTGGGAATAGGAGGTGGTGGCAATTACCATAAAGACAAAAGCAAGTAGGTGCTTCATAGGTTTTTAAAAGTTTGCAAATATAACAATTATGTTTGCTCCACAATAATTTGAGCATTTTTGTACATAGTCATTAACACAATTTGAAACTTTTTATTGCTTAGTTGCGCTTATCTTCTCCCCAAAGCAGCTTTTTACGAAGTGTTTTTAAAAAGCTGTCGCCATGCAATTCCACAATTTTAATAGCGTAAGGTGCTTTTTCTATGGTGATCTCTGTCTCGTTGGTTAAAGTGGCAATGCGGGAATCCATAGAGACCAGGTAAGATTTTTCCCTTCCCGAAACCTTCATCTTTATTTTTGTGTTGTCCTTTATTACCAATGGGCGCGCATTAAGGTTATGAGGCGCGATGGGTGTGATTATCAGGGAACTCACGTTTGGAGTTATAACCGGGCCGCCGCAGCTTAAGGAATAACCTGTGGAGCCGGTAGGGGTGGAGATTATAACCCCATCTGCCCAGTAAGAGGTAAGATACTGGTCGTCCAGCCAGGTATCTACTGTAATCATAGAAGTGGTGTTCTTGCGGCTTACGGCAATTTCATTTAGGGCTACATGCCCAAAAAGGCCGTCGCCATTATCAGGATTAGTGGAAATTTGCAGGAGGCTTCTTTCAGAAACACTATATTCTTTTTTAAGAATGCTGTGGATGGTGGTTTCAATTTCCTCTTTTTGAATAGTGGCGAGAAAACCTAATCTACCGGTGTTTATCCCCAGAATTGGGATGTCAAGATTTCTTATGTAGTTTATGGACTTAAGAATGGTGCCATCCCCGCCTATGCAAAAAAACAGGTCGTAAGAATTGTCCAGTTCCTCGAAAGTGCGAAAATGGTTGTATTCTTTGGTGATGGTTTCATTCTTATTAATGAGATCAAGAAAGTTTTCTTCAATAATTACTTCAATATTCTCCCTGTCAAGCAATTCCAGAAGCTGCCCTATGTATTTTCCTGCATTGGCATGATAAAACTGTCCGTAAATCCCTATTTTCATCTACCCTTTTTTATTGATTTGTCTTTATGGTTTGGCCGAAAAAATTTTCCGCAGATTAAATATTCAGATATTTGTCTAAGTATTTCGACCTGTCCTTTATATTTCTCTGGAAAGTATCTTCCTGATGTTCAGAAATAATGTTGTAACCATAACGCCTGAAGGCCTGTATAATGGAATTCATGCCCATAGGACTGGTCTTGATCGTAATTTCAGCAATATCATTTTCTATCTTCGAAATAAAAGCGCCCAAAATATGGCCATTATTGGACTCCACGATCTGGCTTACTTCACTAAAGGAATAATCTTTAAATCCTTTGGCCACCACAAGGATGTTTCCCGATTCATTTAAAAAAGGAGTTTCATTAAAAAGGCTAATGATGTCATTAATTTCCAAATAGCCGCAATATTTGTTTTCTTCATCTAAAACCGGAAGCAAATTAGTGTCATTTTGAGCAAAGGCTTCCAGGATGTCCAGCCAGTAAGCTGTTTCTCTCACATAGAAGCCTTCCAGGGAATACTGGTAATCTTCCAGTGATTTTTCTGTATCAAAACAACGTATGTCGTTTTCTGAAATACACCCAATGTAGATTCCGTCTTTTTCAACAGGAAGATGAGTGTAAGTAAGATTGTTAAACAGGTCCTGGGTTTCTCCTATATTATCAGAAAGGTCCAGAATTGCGATGTCATTTAAAATATTTTCCTCCATACTCATAAGTGCTCCTTTTTCTGCAAATTAATCAAAATAATATTCAATAAGGCAGGGGCAACTTTGTATTTTTGCTACTAAAAGCGATAAATATGACTAAGTTAAGCGTAAATATCAATAAAATTGCAACCCTCAGGAATGCGCGCGGGGGCAATATTCCAGATGTGGTGCAAATGGCGAAAGATATAGAGACTTTTGGCGCTGAAGGAATCACTGTACACCCGCGGCCAGATGAGCGGCATATCACCTACCAGGATGTGCTGGACCTTAGCCCTGTGCTTACTACCGAGTTTAATATTGAAGGAAATCCAATTACAAAATTCGTAAACCTCGTTTTACAGGTGAAGCCTGCCCAGGTAACACTGGTGCCGGATGATGAAGATGCCATTACCTCTAATGCCGGTTGGGATACCATAAGGTACAGGGACTTTCTAAAGGAAGTGATCTCTGGATTTAAGCAGAATGGCATTCGAAGTTCCATTTTTGTAGATCCTAATCCCGATATGGTTAAAGCCGCAGTTGAAACCGGTACAGACAGGATTGAACTTTATACTGAAGCTTACGCGAAGGCTTATGCCAATGGAGATAAAAATGCGGTAAAGGCTTACGCTGAATGTGCAAAAATCGCTGATGATTTAGGAATGAAGGTGAATGCCGGCCATGACCTTTCTTTGGACAATATTGGTTACTTTAAAGAACAGGTGCCACACCTTGAGGAGGTTTCGATAGGCCACGCGCTTATCTCTGAAGCCCTTTACCTCGGGATGGAAAAGACAATAGGGGAATATTTAAAATTGCTGAAATAGATGGAATTACATTCAAAAATTCTTGGCGAAGGAAAGCCGTTTTTAATCCTGCATGGGTTCCTGGGTATGAGCGATAACTGGAAAACGCTGGGGAAACAGTTTGCAGATGCGGGATACAAGGTTCACCTTATAGACCAGCGTAATCATGGAAAAAGCCCGCATACCGATGACTTCAATTACAACCTGCTGGCGGAAGATATAGTGGAATATTGCAAAACTAAAAATCTTAAAGACATTATTCTTATGGGACATTCTATGGGGGGTAAAACTGCCATGTTAACTGCCGTGCTGCATCCCGAGCTGGTACGTAAGTTAATAGTGGTAGACATTGCTCCAAAATATTATGCGCCGCACCATCAGGATATTTTGGCCGGGTTAACCGCCTTAGATGAAGCCAAACTTGCCTCCCGTGGGGAAGCAGAAGATTTTCTTAAAAAATTTGTACCAGATACAGGAACGAGGCTTTTTTTGCTGAAAAACCTGTACTGGAAAACTAAGGAAAAACTTGCCCTGAAACTGAATTTAAATTCATTAAAAGACAATATTGAAGATATTGGAGCGGCCCTTCCTGCTCAATATGTTTATGATAAACCCACGCTCTTTATAAAAGGAGAAAAGTCAGGTTACATAAAAGAAGAAGACTGGGCAGGAATAAAAGATCAGTTTTCCAAGGCAGAGATGGTTAGCATTCCTGGAGCAGGGCATTGGGTGCATGCAGAGAAAAGGAAAGAATTTTTTAATGCTGTAAAAGACTTTGTTTAGATAATTGTTAAATTTATTATGTATGCATAATAAAACTGTAGGAAATCTTGGTCAATATTAAATTTCTTTTAATTTTGACGGGTGAATTCTAAAGTATATAAAATTTAACCCAATCTAAACTATGAAAAAAATAATCTTGCTCGCGCTTTGCGGGTTGGCTTCTTGTGTGATTTATGCGGGCGGTTACCGGGTGAGCCTTCAGGGCCAGCGCTCGCTGGCAATGGGCCACACAGGGGTGGCTTTGGTTAACAATGCTGAACTCGCTTTTTTTAACCCCGCGGGCCTGGTGTATCTGGAAAATAAAATTAATGCGGCAGTTGGTGTAAGTGCGGTTTTTTCTGATGTTACCTGGCAAAATGAAGAATTTGGGCAGATGGCACAAACCGATAGCCCTGTGGGAACACCATTTTATGCTTATTTTTCATATAAGGCTAATGACTGGCTTAGCCTTGGGTTAAGTGCCTACACTCCCTACGGAAGTTCTGTGGAATGGCCGGAGGATTGGGCAGGCTCCCATTTGGTAAATAATATAGATCTTCAGGCAATTTATATTCAGCCCCTTGCTTCTGTTAAGATTTCCGATAAGCTTAGCATTGGCGGAGGTCCTATTTTTGTGACGGGAGCAGTAAATTTCAACAGGAATCTTTCCCGTAATTTAACAAATATTGAAGGAGAGCGTTCAAACGTAACTGTGGATGCTTCTGGCGTAAATGCCTGGGGCTGGTCCCTGGGAGGAATGTACAGTCCTACCGAGAACCTTAGGTTTGGTGTTAACTATCGTTCCGAAGTTATTTTAGAAGCTGAAAATGGGGATGCCGATTTCCAAAATGTTCCTAATTCTCCTCAAACTCCCTTTGAAGATACCCAATTTGACGCGTCTTTACCAATGCCTGCCGAATTAACCGTTGGTGCCTCATACCACTTCCTGGATAAATGGACCGTGGCTTTTGATTACAATCGTACTTATTGGGGCGTTTACGAATCTTTGGATATTGATTTCGCAAATCCAGACATTCCGGATTCCTACAACCCGCGGAATTATGAGGATGCTTCAATTTACAGATTTGGTCTTCAATATGTGGCGAATGAAACATTCACACTTCGTGCCGGTTATTATTTTGATGAATCTCCTGTGCAATCCGGTTATTTTGCTCCTGAAACCCCCCGTAATGATTCCAACAATTTTACAGGTGGTTTATCTGTAAAGATCAATGATATGTTTGCGATTGATGCTTCCTTCCTTTACAGCAGGTTTAAGGAGATAGACGAAAGCTATAATCATTATGCTGAAGGAGAAGGAGAAGCACGCGTGGAGGTGCCTTTTGGTGGAACTTATAAATCCTCTGCTTTTGTGCCGGGACTCGGACTAACTATCAAAATTTAATTACAGCAAAATGAAGAATTATTTTAAATATATCGCGATTCTGGCTTTAGGAATGGTGGCCTGTGAGCCGGAATTAGAAAATCCAATAGATGAACAGGGGTTTTACAGCAATGGTGAGGCAGATTTTTCAAACTATGTCGCCCTTGGGAATTCCTTAACCGCAGGTTATGCTGATGGTTCCTTATATCTTAGCGGACAAAAGAATTCATATCCCAATATTCTGTCGCAACAGTTTTCTGTAGTTCAGGATATTGAGGAATTTCGGCAGCCCTTGGTAAATGATAATGCAGGTGGTTTACTGGCAGCAGGACAACCTATACCAGGTTTTGATACGCGTCTTGTACTGGCGTTTGATGAAGAAAGAAACCCCAGTCCGCAGCGATACCGCGGGGCAGATCCTACCACAGAAGTTTCTGCCGTTATGGAAGGGCCTTTTAACAATATGGGGGTTCCTGGAGCTAAAAGTTACCATTTAATCACTCCCAATTATGGGAATTTAAGTGGACTTACAAACCAGCCGGCTACAGCTAATCCTTATTTTGTAAGATTTGCATCTTCGCCTGAAACTACGGTGTTACAGGATGCTTTGGCTCAAAACCCCAGCTTTTTTACTTTATGGATAGGAAATAATGATGTGCTTGGTTATGCAACTTCCGGGGGAACAGGAGTAGATCAAACAGGAGCTGGAATTTCTCCTGCTGAATACGGAATGAATGACATTACAGATCCTATGGTTTTTGCAGGAGCATATTTACAGATGGTGGAAGCGCTTGCGGGAACAGCTTCCGGGGGAGTGTTAATTAATATTCCCGATGTAACCACGGTGCCTTATTTTACAACCGTGCCTTACGCTCCTTTGAGCCCTGCAGATCCCGACTTTGGTCCGCAGATTCCTACTTTAAATGCGACTTTTGCCGGTTTGAACCAGGCTTTCCAGGCGCTGCAGGTGCCGGAGCGTATGATATCTTTTTCTGAAACTGCGGCCAGTCCTGTACTTGTTAAAGATGAATCTCTTACAGATTTGTCCCAGCAAATAACCAAGGTGCTAACCGAGTCTGGTGCTGTAGATGCGGCCACCGCTGCGCTCTACGGGATGCAGTTTGGCCAGGTGAGACAGGCTACTGCTGAAGATCTACTGGTGCTTACCAGCTCTGGCGTAATTGGAAATATTAATCAGCAAAGAGTACAGGAGTTAATGAATTTTGGGTTGGATCAAACAACTGCAGCCCAGCTTTCTGTAAACGGAGTAACTTTTCCACTGGAAGATCAATATGTGCTAATTCCTGAAGAGCAGCAAACTATTGAAGCTGCCACTACTGCTTATAATCAGGCTATAGCAAATGCTGCCAACCAATTCGATCTTGGCCTGCTGGACGTAAACGCCATGTTAACGCAGCTGGCAAACGGCGGGATTCCTTATGATGCGGGTACAATTAATGCTACTTTCGTTACCGGTGGGGCATTCTCCCTGGATGGAATTCATCTTACCCCTCGTGGCTATGCTGTAATCGCGAATGGCATAATAGAGGAGATAAATGAAACGTATAATGCTGAAGTCCCAAAAGTAAATCCCGGTAATTATGCTACGGTTACTTTGAGCCAGGAGGTTCAGTAATATTAAAATTCACCCAAAGTTTAAGCGCCGGATAATCATCCGGCGTTTTTTTTGCAATTTTGTGGGGTAACCAATGCTACAAAAATTATGAAATTTATTCTCCGCATCCTGCTTTCTGCAGTTGCCGTTCTTGTTTTAGCTGAAATATTGCCCGGCGTGGCCGTAGATAATTATGGCACCGCCATTATCGTTGCGCTGGTGCTGGCTTTGCTTAACCTTATTGTGAAGCCGTTGCTCATATTGTTCACCTTGCCCGTGACCATTCTCACCCTTGGGCTTTTTCTGCTGATTATCAACGCAATAATTATTCTGCTGGCAGATGGATTTGTATCCGGTTTCGCGGTAGATGGATTGTTTATGGCGATAATTTTCAGTTTGTTATTGTCTCTTTTCCAATCCCTGCTTTATTCCCTTCTGGATTCAGATTAGAAGCCTGCTGAAATTCAGTAAATTGAAACTTTGCGGGCTTCCGAAAAAAGTGTAATTTTGCACTCCAATTTTTATAATAAGTCAAGATGAATATTACCAGAGAGAATATTGATGAATTAAACGCGGTAGTAAAAGTAGATATCGCTAAAGACGATTATCAGGAAAAAGTAGATAAGATTTTAAAAGATTACCGCAAAAATGCCAATATCCCCGGCTTTAGAAAAGGGCATGTACCTATGGGAATGGTTAAGAAGCAATACGGGAAAGCCGTATTGGTAGATGAGGTAAACAAACTGTTGCAGGACGCCCTCAATAAATACCTTACGGAAGAAAAGCTTGATGTTCTTGGGAATCCGCTGCCAAAAGAGCAGGAAAATTTTGACTGGGATAAGGAAAATTACACTTTTGAATTTGAGTTAGGGCTTTCTCCCGATTTTAAGGTAGATCTTGATGTAAAGGAACCTGTAACTCATTATAAAATTGTTGCAGATGACGAGATGGTGGAGAGCCAGATCAAAAACATGCAAAAGCAATACGGAAAACTCGTATCTAAGGAAACTGCGGAAGAAGGCGATATTGTTGCCGGTACCTTTAAGAATGAAGAAGAAGGTATAGATAACAACACTTCTGTAGAGCTTGAAAAATTAAAAGGAAAAGAAAATCTTGACAAATTTATAGGTGCAAAAGCAGGGGATACCATCAGCCTGAACACCAAAGGACTTTTTGAAGATGATCACGACTTGATCAAGCATCTTAAAATTGAACACGATAAAGCCCACGATCTTGATATAGAAGTTGAATTTACTGTAACTGAAGTGAACCATCAGGAACTGGCAGATCTGGACCAGGAATTATTTGATAAACTTTTTGGTAAGGATCAGGTAAAAACGGTGACAGAGCTTAAGGAAAAGATCAAGGAAGATGCAGCAAAGCAATTTCAGCAGCAAAGCGATCAGCAGTTGATGAACGATATTACTGAAAAGCTGATTGAAAATACGGAATTTGACCTTCCAAAGGAATTTCTTCAGAAATGGATTCAAACGGTCGGGGAAGAACCAATGACGGAAGAAGAGGCGGCTGAAGAATACGAGAAGAGCGAAAAAGGGCTTCGTTACCAGTTGATTGAAGGAAAGATTATGAAAGACAATAATCTTGAGATCAATTTTGAAGACCTTAAAGCTTTTGCAACAGATAAGATTAAGGCGCAAATGGCACAGTTTGGGCAAATGGATCCTTCAGAAAAAGAATTGGACGATATTGCGGCCAGGATCCTTTCCAATCAGGATGAAGCCAAGCGTTTGTCTGAGCAACTGATGAATGAGAAACTTCTTGAATTTTATAAGGAAAATATGAAGTTCAACGAAAAAGAAGTGACTTACGAAGAATTTGTGAAAGAAATTTATGAGTAGGCCTTTTTTATAATTTATACTTATCTTTAAGGCGTTAAACCATTTGGGGTAACGCCTTTTTTAATAAAAATGAACCTGAGGTTTTCAGGTTAAAGCAAGGCCAATCGAACTTTTTCTACTTAAAGTTTTATTGGCTGATATTTTTAAATGGATTTCTTAATAGAAAGAATTAAAAAATAAAATTGATGGATTACGGAAAAGAATTTGAAAAATATGCCACCAAACATCATGGGATTAACAGTATGTACTATGATAAGCTGGTGAGCGCGGTAACCCCGCCAATGGGAATGACCCCCAATATTATTGAAGAACGCCAGATGAATGCTGTGGCAATGGATGTTTTTTCAAGGCTAATGATGGACCGGATTATATTTATGGGAACCGCAATTAGTGACCAGATTGCTAATATCATCCAGGCCCAGTTGTTGTTTCTGGAAAGCACAGATTCTTCTAAAGATATTCAGATTTATATCAATTCTCCGGGTGGAAGCGTTTATGCCGGGCTGGGAATTTATGATACCATGCAGTTCATAAAGCCAGATGTTGCGACTATTTGTACAGGAATGGCGGCATCAATGGGAGCAGTGCTTTTATGTGCCGGGGAAAAAGGAAAAAGAAGCGGTTTGCCTCATTCCCGTGTGATGATTCATCAACCTCTTGGAGGGGCTCAGGGACAGGCCAGTGATATTGAAATTACCGCGCGTGAAATCCTACTTTTAAAGGAGGAACTTTATAAAATTATATCCAAACATAGCGGCCAGACTTACGAGAAAGTGCATGAAGATAGTGACCGTGATTACTGGATGAAGGCAGATAAGGCGAAGGATTATGGAATGATTGACGAAATATTACAAAGAGAAGGATAAATTGGAATTCAGGATTGCTTTTTTATATTATAGTCCTGAAATACAAATAGGAAAACCAAAAAAATGGCTAAAGAGGATTTAGAATGTTCATTTTGCGGGAGAAAGAAACCGGAAACGAGTTTGCTTATTGCCGGGCTGGACGCGCATATATGTGACAGGTGTATAGAACAGGCGCATGGGATCGTACTGGAAGAATCCCGGCAGGGAGAGGCTAAAGAGCTTTCCTCAGATTTAATGCTGAGCAAACCAAAGGCTATTAAAGCTTTCCTGGATGAATATGTTATTGGCCAGGAGGCTACGAAAAAGGTGATGTCTGTGGCCGTGTACAACCACTACAAAAGATTGTTGCAGCCTAATTCTGAAGATGATGTGGAAATCCAGAAGAGTAACATCATTATGGTGGGGGAAACCGGTACCGGTAAAACTTTGATCGCCAAAACCATCGCCAGAATGCTCAATGTGCCGCTCGCGATTGTTGATGCTACGGTTTTAACAGAGGCGGGATACGTAGGGGAAGACGTTGAAGGGATCCTTACACGTTTGCTTCAGGCTGCCGATTATAATGTGGATAAAGCCCAGCGTGGAATTGTTTTTATTGATGAAATTGATAAAATTGCCCGTAAGAGCGATAACCCATCCATCACCCGCGATGTTTCCGGGGAAGGCGTTCAGCAGGCTTTGCTGAAGCTGTTAGAAGGGACCACGGTAAATGTTCCGCCCAAAGGAGGAAGAAAACACCCGGACCAGAAGTTTATAGAAGTTGATACCGAAAATATTCTTTTTATTGCCGGTGGTGCTTTTGATGGAATTGAAAGGAATATCAGTAAAAGGCTGAATATGCAGGCAGTTGGCTTTAGCGCTTCCAAAGGAGAAGATGCTATAGAGCGTACCAACCTGCTAAAGTATATTATTCCGAAGGATTTAAAAGATTTCGGTCTGATTCCTGAAATTATCGGGCGTCTTCCGGCTTTAACTTATATGAATCCTTTAGATAAGGATACTCTTCGTGCCATTCTCACCGAGCCAAAAAATGCTATTATAAAGCAGTATAAGAAGCTCTTCGAGATGGACAATATTGAATTTGAAATGACCGAGGAAGCTTTGGATTATGTGGTGGAAAAGGCTGTGGAATATAAACTTGGCGCCAGGGGATTACGCTCGCTTTGCGAGGCTATTCTAACCGATGCCATGTTCGAAATGCCGGAAGGTAATGAAAACAAGCTGGTGGTAGATGCCGAATATGCTGAAGAAAAGCTGAATAAATCCACTATCAACAAATTAAAGGCGGTTTCTTAAAACAACATTTCTGAAACCAAAGCTAAGATTTAAGCCATTCTGAAAGGGATGGCTTTTTTTAGTTTGATACTTGTTCTTTTCAATATTTATCGTATTATTGCAATATAACATAAGGAAATGGGAGTTACTAAGTCTGAAATATTCACCGATTATCAAAATGAACTGGCGGTGGCTTCAAGGGTCTTCGGTCACCCCGCCAGAATCGCCATTCTGCAGCACCTCATAAAAACGCAGACTTGTGTTTGTGGAGATCTTGTGGAAGTAATCGGCCTGGCGCAACCCACCATTTCACAGCACTTAAAAGAGCTTAAAAACCTGGGGCTCATAAAGGGAAATATCGAAGGTGCCCGCGTGTGCTACTGTATAGATGCGGTGCGCTGGGGAGAAATTAAAAAGCTGTTTGAGAGTTTTCTGGGCCAGCAGGTTTCTGCTTCAGAAGAATGTTGCTAAAAAATTTGGAATAGTACATCGCTATATTGCGATAAAACAATAAATGAAATTATGAAAATATCAGAAATCAAAGAGCATTTGGTTCAGCTTGATCAAATAGCATTCAAACTGCCGAATGGAGATTTAGTGCCCCGGCACTTTCATGTCACGGAAATAGGCAAAATCAATAAAAGATTTATTGACTGTGGCGGAACGCTGCGAGAGGAAGAAATAGCCAACTTTCAATTATGGGAAGCAAGTGATTATGATCACCGGCTGCATCCTGAAAAGCTCATTTCTATTATTGAACTTTCAGAAAAGCTGCTGGAATTGGGAAATTTGAATATTGAGGTGGAATATCAGGGGGAAACCATCGGAAAATATGATTTGGGGTTTGATGGTAAAGAATTTCTGTTGTTGAATAAACAAACCGATTGCCTTGCCAAAGATAAATGTGGTGTACAGGAGAAACCAAAGATGAAAATGAGTGAACTACAGTCATCATCTTGTGAATCCGGCAGCGGCTGCTGTTAACGCTATAGATATGGAAGCAAATATTAGAATTTTACCGAAACTTCAGCAAAAAATTGAAACTCTTGAGGTTTCTTCAGTTTCAGAAGAAAGAAAGGAAATTTTAGCTCCTCTTGTGGAGTATATTAAGGAGAAAGCTGAGAGAAACGAGGTGGCAAATATCAATTTTATTTGTACCCATAATTCAAGGAGGAGCCAGTTTGCGCAAATTTGGGCACAGGCGATAGGGCAGTTTTATGATATTCCTGTTCAGGCTTTTTCCGGCGGAGTAGAGGTTACCGCTTTTAATGAAAAGGCAGTTAAAGCTATAAAGGATGCAGGTTTTAAAATTTTTGCGGAAGGAGAAGAAAACCCGCTGTACTCTGTTCATTATGCTGAGGAATTAACTCCGGTAAAAATGTATTCCAAAAAATATGATGATAAAGTGAATCCGCAGAAGAATTTTGCGGCCGTCATGACCTGTTCGCATGCAGATGAAACCTGTCCTTTTATTCCGGGAGCCGAAAAACGGATTGCGGTAAAATATGAAGACCCAAAAGAGTTTGATAACACTCCGGAGCAGGATCAAAAATATAAGGAAAGAAGTGAGCAAATTGCGGCAGAGATGAAATACGTGTTTTCTTCTTTATCAATTAAAAATTAGATTATGGCTGCAGCAGCTAAACGGCTAAATTTTCTAAATGCATACCTAACGCTGTGGATTTTCATGGCCATGGCTGTGGGGGTGGGGCTGGGGTATTTTTTTCCCTCAGTGCCCGCGCAAATCAATTCCTACAGTAGTGGTGCCACTAACTGGCCAATTGCGGTTGGGCTGATTTTAATGATGTATCCGCCCCTCGCAAAAGTGAATTACCGCTTGCTCCCTAAAGTTTTGCAGAATATAAAGATTCTGTCCATTTCCCTGTTGCTTAATTGGGTTATTGGCCCTGTGTTGATGTTTGCGCT
Source organism: Autumnicola tepida (assembly GCF_031846485.1). Taxonomy (NCBI): domain Bacteria; kingdom Pseudomonadati; phylum Bacteroidota; class Flavobacteriia; order Flavobacteriales; family Flavobacteriaceae; genus Autumnicola; species Autumnicola tepida. Next base: position 5,628 of record NZ_JAVRHQ010000012.1, on the reverse strand, counting down.
TGCCATGATTTTTCTTCAGGATTATCCCGAATACCTGGTGGGGCTTATTTTAATCGGCCTGGCGCGCTGCATTGCAATGGTGCTGGTGTGGAATGATCTTGCAGAAGGAAACAGCGAATATGGTGCTGCACTGGTAGCCCTGAATAGCATCTTTCAGGTTTTTGGTTACAGCTTCTATGCCTGGCTATTTATTACAAAATTGCCCCCGCTCTTTGGTTTTGAAGGAGCAATCGTAAATATTTCCATAGCAACAATTGCAGAAAGTGTGGCTATTTACCTCGGTATTCCTTTTTTAGCGGGTACTTTAAGTAGATTCCTGCTGGTTAGGATAAAAAGTAGAGAATGGTATGAAGAAAAATTTCTTCCTGCAATTTCGCCATTAACGCTTATCGCTCTGCTCTTCACTATTGTTGTCATGTTTTCCTTAAAAGGAGAATTAATCGTAGAAATCCCTTTTGATGTGCTGGTAATTGCGGTGCCGTTATTGGTCTATTTTGCCTTTATGTTCCTGATTGGCTTTTTTATAAGTAAGGCGATGGGAGCTGACTATGATAAAAACGCTGCAATTTCTTTTACCGCTGCAGGGAATAATTTTGAACTGGCTATTGCCGTGGCTATTGCGGTTTTTGGTTTGAATTCCGGCCAGGCCTTTGCCGGGGTGGTAGGGCCGCTAATCGAGGTCCCCGCGCTTATTCTACTTGTGCGGGTGGCATTCTTGCTAAGGAGAAGGTATTATTAGATTACAATCCCATACATTGGATCAATCTCAAAAGTTGTGGAGGAATTAAATCAACAAAAAAACCCGCAACATCGTTACGGGTTTCTTGGGTGGTGCCTCCAGGAATCTTAAATTATAGTTTCATTTTTTTTCAATTTGATTCAAATATTTACAAACACTGTTGATATGCAGCTATTATTGTAAATAACTACATTTCATTTCTATCCAATTTTTTACTTTTGATACCACGAAAAAACACAGTAAAAAACACAGTCATTTGAAGCCGCCTAAGTTTAGATTTTATTTAGAACCTAAAAATAAGGACCCGAAAGAGAGAACCGAAGAAGAGTTAATCATGGTTAGTATAAGTTATGGGTATTCAAAGAAACAGGCGAATGGGAAAAACAGAGCCATACCATGTCGGATAGCCGTGGAGGCTAAAATGAAGCCAAGTAATTTCGGTAGGATTGAAACTGGATATAAGTTTGACCCGAATGTATTTCAAAGATATAGTCGTTCCAATAGGACCATTGAAAATAAAATGAACCGCATCAAGGAAGAGGTGTGGAAACTTGAATCTAAATACGTTTCAGAGGGTAAGATGCCAACTCCTGAAGAATTAAAAGAAGAATTGTTAGTCAGGTTAAAGCGAAAGGAAAGAACTGATGTGATGTCTGTTTCGATTTTAGAATTCTTAAAAGAGGATATTAAAAGGTATGAAAGTGGAACTGGGCGTAATTCCGTTGACAGAATAAAAGAAAACACCATCAAAACCTATAGGACTTTAAAGACACTGCTGGAAGAGTATCAAATCACAACGGGAAAAACAATTTATTTTGATGGTTTTGATGAGGATTATTATTGGAATTTTTGGGATGTCACAGATGAAATACTCAGAGGTGTACGTGAAGTTGATAATCCCAATAGAAGTAAAAGGCAAACCAAAAATAAAAATGGATACTCAGTAAATTCAATCCGTAAATATCAGGACGCATTTATAAAAACGTTGAATAGAGCTAAAGAGCAGGGTTTCAAATCCTCGTTAGATACAACTAAAAAAGGGTTAAAATTACCTGGTGCGGATTCTTCCAAAAATATATTTGTGACCATTTCCGAATTGAAGCAAATCATTAAAGCAGATGTTAGTTACGATAATTCTTTACAAACTGCCAAAGACTATATTATAATCAGTTGCCTTACGGGAATGCGATATCAAAGTATGAGTGATACTTCAACACAGCAAATAGAATTATATGTTGCTACTAGTTATAATTTTAAATATATATTAAGTAGGCAGGCTAAAACAGGAACCGAAGTTTATATGCCGCTTTTAAAACCCGTTCGTCAAATTCTTGAATCCTATGACGGGGTATTTCCAAAATGGCCCGCCAATGGAACCATCAATAAGAAATTGAAACAATTATTTGAGTTAATAGGTATAGATGCTATGAGTGAAGAGAAAATTACTACCTATAAATTTGGTGAGATAATCAAAAAAAGACCTAAGTATGAACTTATTTCAGCTCATGATGGGAGAAAGTCATTTATATCGAATTTGGAAGAATTAAAGGTCAATAGGGACGTGGTTGACCAAATGACACATCCTGATAAAAAACCTAAGAACCCGATGCGGAAGATTTATGATAAGAGGGATTTAATATCTAAAGCGAAAGATTTTGTTGATGAAGTAAGTAAGTTAGACTGCGATTTGTACAAATTATAGAAGAAGCACGGGTGCTGATTAGTAGCGAGTAATTTTGAAATGTCAAACCAATTTCTTGGAGATTTGTAAGCTATTTCTTTATTAATACCATAACGAACTTAAAATCGAATAGAAGAAAACCACCTTAAATCAATGAGTGGACCCCACATACTCTAATAGTAATTCTTCAATTCGTGCCTTCGTAAGTTCTTTATTTTGTTTATTCCTAATTATATATCCACTAGAGCTCTTGAATTCAATATGGTCAAAAAGTTTGGGAGGATAATATCTCAGCACATAATTTTTATACACCCTAAAACGGGAAGTATTATTATATGTGCCATCGGGATTTATATTCTCACCATTTAAGGTTTTCATCCATTTCTAATAGCTTAGGAGCGCCAATGAAACCGAAAGAGGCATCAGGAATTTTCTTATAGTATGCCTTACTAATCATAAGTAAGGTATTCATGACCAATAAGAAATTCTGTGCTCCAGTGTGCTTTCCGTCCTTATCCCTATTATCGGTGGAAAGCAATAAGGAATAACGGTGGTCAGAATGGCGGTGTGACTTGAGATAAAATTTAACTACGTAAATTTTATTTTCTCTCTTTTCGACCTCCACAATATAAGCATGATTATACATGCATTTGAAGGAATAAAGTCGTCTTTCATATCCATCTACAACCTTACTCCCTTTAGGACCGTAATGATAATAATTTAAACTTATTGTGATAGATGTTAAAATGCATAATTATAGGCACTGGACCTATTCATTTCAACTTCTCTTTTGGTAAGGACATGAGCTTTATGGATAACCATAGTAGCAGATTTGCCGCTTGCAGATATTTTGGTAGCGGCTTTATTCACTTTATAAGTGTTATTTTTTAAAACTCCCATAATTTACGTCTAACGAGTGTGCAAAAATAAATTAAATTAAAGAGCCGTATCATACAACTCTTATTCTTTTAATTTATAGTGTGATAGGGACGCATAAATTATTCTTATCAACAATTATATGTTGAAAAATAGGAAATATTCTTCCAAATTTCCCAAATTTTAACAAAAATTAATAGTAGAACTTGCCCTAGCTCAGAAACTTTTCCCTTAAAATTTTACTGATTCTTTGGACAGTTCCCACACTCACCCCAGTAATCTTAGCTAATTTTCTAATTGATAAATCGGGATGTTGATTAATTTCTTTTACCACAGATTTATGCTTTTCTAAAAAATCTTCTTTACTCATTGATGAGCCACGAACACGGCCTTTGTAGACTCCCTTGGCTTTAGCGATTGCAATACCTTCCCGTTGTCTTTCTCGAAGGTTTTCCCGCTCCATTTCAGCGACATTTGCAAGAACACTAAGGATTAATTTAAAAACTTGATTAGTCTTATTATCAACCATACTTTCAAGACCAAGATTATCTACTCGTAACACCACGTTCTTGTTGGTAAAGTATTCCAATGTTTGGAGCACATCTACTAGATTTCTTCCCAAGCGGTCAACAGCCGTCACCGAAACGAAATTTACTTCGCCTTTTTCGATGGCCTCCACCAATTCCTTTCCTTTGGGCCTTTCTAAAAAAGCTACTGAACCACTGATGACATCATTAAAGATTAATTCATCTGGGTGGTTTCTTACCAATTGGCGTTCTAATTTTTGGTTTGCAGAGGAAATTCTATTATACCTGGCTTTTTTCATATTGGTTGGTTTTCTCCACAAATATAGTGTATTTATAAAGATCGTACAAAAATAGGGTAGTATCAAATGAACATTTATAACAGCAGTAAAACCATATTATAGAGCAAACTGATTCCCTACATGAATAGGGTTTAGTCTAAATATGAACAAACCATTATTAAAGCTCTCTTTAATTTCTATTGAAGGTGGGAAATTATTATCATTATTCTAAAAAATCTTAAATTTGCCAAAATTGCAAATCATCTGTTGACTTATGGCAAAGAAGTACAAAACAAATCATCAACTCATAATAGGGGATAAATTCGAGGATATAGTGTTGGAAACTTTTAGAGATATTGGCACCACTAGACCTAGAGTGCGCCCTGTAGAAAATTTTGACCCTAATATTAGAGTAGAATTTCCAGTTCATCTAAGGGAAGAAAATCCCGTAGGTACAAGATTTAAAGCTAATGTCAAGGTTTCACAGAAAACCAGAGAGGGAGAACCCTTTGGCCCACCATACCTTGTTGCTGATGTGAATTCTATAGAACAGTTAACATAAAGTTTAAACCATCAACCTCTTCAATCTATCCTTAGTTTCCCTCCAGTTGGGATATAATTTTCCCAACAACTCATAAAAGGCTGAACTATGATTAAGGTGAGTCAGGTGACACTATTCATGCATAATTGGGTACTCTATACATACTTTAGATTACAAATATTTAATTTTTGAACGTGAGAAACACAGATACTTAATTATATACTTCCACTGCTCTTTGTTGTAAACATATAAAAGGGATCTTCCCAACTTACTACTCTCTTGTTAGTTAAACATAGCTTTAAACACCTTAGAAAATTTCTGGATAAATAAACGTGGTTCAAATACAAATAGGTTTTTGTTCAAAAGGAGCCTATCGAAAGCCAGGAAAGTGACAAATGACTGAAGAACTGCCGTATTCAAACCGTAACCTTCTAACAGGGGAGTATTATTAAGAGTAGTGGATGCAGTTATTATAAGAAAGACAAAGTAGGATAGATAAATGAGAAATCTAAACCTCTCCCTATTCATTATCGATAACACCAAATCAAATTGAGCCTTTCTTACTTCGATTGGTTTGTCCAGACTCAGTTTTTTATTCCACAAGAATATCAATCGTTCCCCATATATCATCACAAATATAAATTGAAACGTGAGGTAAATGTAAATCTTTAATGAAGCTGTCAAATCATAACCGAAGATAATCTCAGGACCTTGAAAAATAAGAAAAAAAAGGATGAGGCTAGAAGGAGCTATAAAACCGAGGAAAATTAGACCAAAGCTTTTTAGGATAGGTTTTAAACTAATGATAATGTACCCAGGCAAAAGTAAAATTACTTTAATTGGATTTAAAAACCTCCAATCGGGCAACTGTAGTGTTACTATAAATATTCCCAAATATAAGGGAAATATTGAGAGGTAAGGCTCGAAATCCTTAACCCAAAAAAATAATAAAAACAGCATAACTGAAAAACCGAGAAGAAATATCT